>CACZTE010000189.1 GCA_902784045.1 uncultured Eubacterium sp.
ACCGTTTATCGCTTCTTGCAAATCTGCCCATGACGATACGTCAGTATAAGTTGCAGTTGTTTGCGCCATCGCCGGGCCGGTCAAACAGAGCATCAGCCCCAATGTCAGCGCCAGGCCTAGCAGCAGGTGAATCGCCTTTGTCCGGTTGATTTTCATCTCTGTGTCCTCCTGTTCCGTAAATAGTTGTGTTCACACAATTATCGGGATATTGCCGCGGCGGCCGCGGGCGGCAAGCGCCGGCTCGTTATCAACATCATCAAGGATAAGCGCCGATAGACTTCGCGTTGCGAAAAGTCGATTCTATGAAATGGTAGGCACATTCCATTTGATTATAGCAGGATTTGAAATGTTTAGCAATAGATTACATGCGTTCTTAAAATCAAAAAATCATTATTGCTGTTGATGGCTTTTTTGATTGCTTTGACCCTATTGTGTTGAACCCGCGGTGGGATTAGAGGCCGCCTGACGGCGCGGAAATGCTTCATACACGAAAAAACGCCTCGCTCAAAAAAACAGAAAAAGCCGGGTTATCAACGAAGAGATCAGAAAAAAAGCACGGCAAAACCGTGCTCAATCATCTATCTCGTTTTCCTGTAATACGCGTAAGTCATCGGCTCTCCGCCGGAAAGTTGTTTGCCGCCGACCACACGGCCAATGTACATATTATGTGTTCCAAGATCCAAAATCTGATCAACTTCCACTTCCAAATAGCAAATGGTTCCCGGAATGGCGGGACAGCCCGTAACCTCCCCGGTGAAATAATCAAAATCCGCGAACTTATCCACCTTGTGGCCGCTTTGGAAACCAAAACGCGGCACCAGGTCATGATTGGTTTGATTGAGAATGGAAACGGCAAAACGCTTTGTCTTGGCAATCATATCGCCGGTCAGATTGGCTTTATTGATACACACCGACGCCTGCAGCGGCTCAGAGGTGACCTGCATAAAACTGTTGGAAATCATGGCGTTAACTTTGTCGCCGTCGGCCGCGCCGATCACGTAAAGCCCATAGCTCATGTTAAACATCAGCTCATCGAGCTTGGCGTCCGTAGGCTGCGCTTTAGCGTCGGGACCTTCCCGAAGTTCACGGGCAGCGCCGGCGTCCGTTTCATCGGTAATTTCCACAAAATTTTCGGGACCAACCCCGCAAATCGGACATTTTTCCGGTGGTGTAGGGCCTTCATGAATATAGCCGCATACCAAACACTTCCATTTTTTCATAGCGATGAGCCTCCTTTAATCGTTAGGATATAAGGCTATTATATCAGCTAAGTCATGAAAAGCAAGCATAACTTAAAATCATTTCAGCTTGTCTGATTAAAGTCTGAAAATCGCGTTAAATCAAAATAACCAATTTCTCGTAATCACCGCCGATTTTGAGCCTCATCGGGGCCGATGCTTCGCCGCATTTCATGCCACGCTTCATTTCCCCAGGCGGAAGCGGAAAGACCGAGATCCGTAAAACCCATTTTCTTATAAAAGGGCACCAGTTCTTCATGACAGGTGAGTATCGCCCAACCGCGAGCCTTTTGGCGCGCGCCCGCCCCCGAGACAAAGCGCTCCATCAACTCCCCCGCCAGCCCGCGGCCGCGGTATTCGGGAAGCACCGCTAAGCCAATCAGCATGAGATTGACGCCTTCGGGATCATGGAGATCGGCGTCGGAAAAAAATTGATCGCGAAAGGCTGTCTCCATGGTGCGCAGACCGCTGATAAAGCCGGCCAGCCGCCCGCTTTGCTGATCCACTGCCGTCAAAAAAGATTCCGGGACTTTTTCAACCCGCTCAAAAATGTCCGCTTCCGGGCAGGCCTCATGGGGCAAAAAACAGATTTGCTCAATGGCAGCGGCCTGTTCCCTTTCATCCGGGTAAATAGACCGAAAATCAAAATCATCAAATAACCGATTATCACGCATGATGCCTCTCCTTTCCGATAAATCGCGGGAAAATCCGGCGCCCGCCAAAAAAGACCAATCCCGAAACCCGCGCGAAACGGATTTCGGGAATGCGTACTTATTCGTAATAAATCTCATCAATGGGTTTGCCCGCGGGCACCATCGGATAAACCCCTTCCTCATTGGAGATCACGCAGTGCACGAGAACAGGCTCTCTAAGATCCTTAATCGCGTCAAGCGTCTGATCCAAATCCTCAAGGTTTTCCACATTATAGCTTTTAAAGCCGAAAGCGTCGGCAAGCTTGAGATAATCCACAGCGCCTTCATTGAGATCGGTCTGGGCGTAGCGTCTGCCGTTAAAAAGCTTCTGCCATTGACGCACCATGCCCAGCGTGCCGTTATCAAAGAGGAAAATCTTAATGGGCAGATGATAGCGGCTGACAGTAGTCAATTCCTGGAAATTCATGCGGAAACTGCCGTCGCCGGCCACGAGAATCACATCATTGTCGGGTTTGGCGCATTGCGCGCCGATGGCCGCCCCAAGGCCGAAACCCATGGTGCCCAGACCCCCGGATGTGATGTATTGTCCGGGAAATTTAAATTTCCAATGCTGGCCGACCCACATTTGATGCTGACCGACTTCAGTAACAACATAAGCGTCATCAAAAGCCTTATTGATGTGCTTAATGATATTTTGCGGACAATACTCATTTTCGTCGCGCTCCGGCAATGCCCATTCCGCGATTTGCTGATACCAATCATCATGACTGTTGGGACGAACGATTTTAATGAGCATGTTCAAAGCGTCGCTGACATCTGCGCAGATATGCACGTTGGCTTCGATGTTTTTTTCGAATTCCGTCGGGTCCACATCAATCTGAATGATTTTTTTGTCACGCATGAAAGAATTGATATTGCCGGTCACGCGATCGGAAAAACGGGAACCAATGGCAATGAGCGTGTCGCAATTGATTACAGCCAGGTTACACTCCTGAGAGCCGTGCATCCCCACCAGTCCGAGGGAAAGATTATTGGTCCGGGGAATACCGCCGAGCCCCATCAGTGAATTGGCCACGGGAATCCCCGCCTTTTCAGCGAACTGCACCAGCAATTCCGCCGCGCCGGATTTGAGCACGCCGCCGCCGGCGTAAATCACCGGGCGTTTGGCCATGTTGATGTATTCCGCCGCACGAGTAATGGCGTCCCGTTGCGGATTCATCCGATAAGAATCAAGGGGATACGGCTCCGATACACGATAAGTGGTCTTAGCCAGGAAAATATCCTTGGGCACATCAATCACCACAGGGCCGGGACGTCCGGTCTGAGCGATGCGAAAAGCCTCGCGAATCGTCGGGGCCAGCATTTCCACGTCCTTCACGATAAAATTATGCTTGGTAATCGGCATGGTGATGCTGGTGATATCCACTTCCTGGAAAGAATCCTTCCCGAGCAATTGCTGAGTGACCTGTCCGGTGAACACCACCAACGGATAGGAATCCATGTGCGCGTTGGCAATGCCGGTGATGGCGTTGGTCGCCCCGGGACCCGACGTGGTGATGCCAACGCCGACTTTTCCGGAAGCGCGGGCATAGCCTTCCGCCGCGTGAATGCCGTTTTGCTCATGGCATGGTTCAATTTGCGTAATATCGTGTTCCATAATATAGAACGCGTCAAACAGCGGGATCACGACCCCGCCGGGATACGAAAACACATGGTCAACGCCCTGTTCCTGCAGACATTTAACCACAATTTCAGAACCGCTTAAAATCGTTTCATTAATCATGATGACCTCGTCATTATTCTAAAATTGCGCCTTTATTCGCGGATGATACCTGTTTGGCGTACCGCGCGAGATAACCGGTGGTAACCGCGGGCGCCTTGGGCGTCCAGCTTGCTTTCCGTTTGGCCATCTCTTCATCACTGACCATTAAATCGAGGGTTCGATTCGGAATATCGATTTTGATGATATCGCCGTCTTCCACAAAAGCGATGGGGCCGCCGGCCGCCGCTTCCGGCGACACATGGCCGATGCAGGCGCCGCGGGTCGCGCCGCTGAAACGACCGTCGGTGATCAGCGCGACACTGTTGCCCAGACCCATCCCCATAATGGCCGAGGTGGGATTGAGCATTTCGCGCATACCGGGGCCGCCCTTGGGACCTTCATAGCGGATGACCACGACGTCGCCGGGTTGGATCTTGCCGGCGTTGATGGCGCTCTGGGCATCCTCTTCGCTGTCAAAGACCCGGGCAGGCCCTTCGTGAACCATCATTTCCGGAAGCACCGCCGATTGTTTGACCACCGAGGTTTCCGGCGCGAGGGATCCTTTGAGCATAGTGAGACCGCCTTTTTCGCTAAAGGGATTATCAATGGGGCGAATAATTTCAGGATTC
>CACZTE010000190.1 GCA_902784045.1 uncultured Eubacterium sp.
GGAGCTTTTGGCAATGAACCCGGATATCAGTGACACGACTGTTCAAAGAACATTAGCGAATCTTTTGAAGCAAAATGAAATCAAAAATAATCGGTGGCGGCCGATATACGAAATACATATGGAATGAGGAGGATTAATGCATGATTACAGGTGAACTAAAAAACAAAATTGACGGACTTTGGGATGCGTTTGCGACAGGCGGACTGGTCAATCCCTTGGAAGTCATTGAACAGATCACATATTTGATGTTTATCAGAGATTTAGATGACGCGGATATCAAGCGGGAAAAAGAAAGCGCGATGCTTGGTCTGCCTTATAAAAGCATTTTCGCGGATCAGGTGAAAATCGGCAACCATACCATTGACGGAAGACAGTTAAAATGGTCCGTTTTTCATGATTTTCCGGCAGGCAGAATGTATACCGTGATGCAGGATTGGGTTTTTCCTTTTATCAAAAATCTCCATCATGATAAAAACAGCGCGTATTCGAAATACATGGACGACGCGATTTTTAAACTGCCCACGCCGTTACTCTTATCTAAGGTCGTCGACGCGTTAGATGACATTTATGACGTGATGAACAAGACGCAGTCTTCGGATGTTCGCGGAGATGTGTATGAATATCTGTTAAACAAGATTGCGTCAGCTGGCAGAAACGGACAGTTTCGAACGCCAAGGCATATCATTGCCATGATGGTAAAGATGATTGACCCCAAATCCGATGATGTGATTTGTGATCCTGCCTGCGGCACATCGGGGTTTTTGGTGTCAGCGGCCATGTATTTAAAAGAGACCAGGAAAAACGAAATCTTTTTTGACAAAGATAAAAAAGAGCACTACATGAATTCGATGTTTCATGGATTTGATATGGACAGAACCATGCTGCGCATCGGCGCCATGAACATGATGACGCACGGCATTGACAATCCGTTTATCGAATATCGCGACAGTTTGTCGGATCAAAATGCTGACCATGATAAGTATTCCTTGATTTTGGCTAATCCGCCCTTTAAGGGAAGTTTGGACGCGGATGTCGTTTCCGCGGATTTGTTAAAAGTGTGTAAGACAAAGAAAACAGAACTTTTATTCCTGGCGCTATTCCTGCGCATCTTAAAAGTGGGCGGACGGTGCGCGTGTATCGTTCCGGACGGTGTGCTTTTTGGCTCATCCAAAGCGCATCAAAGCATTCGCAAGCAGATTGTCGAAGAGAATCGATTAGAAGCTGTGATTTCGATGCCTTCCGGCGTGTTTAAGCCCTATGCCGGTGTCTCAACCGCCATTCTGATTTTTACGAAAACCGGTCATGGCGGAACAGATGATGTTTGGTTTTATGATATGCGGGCGGACGGATTCAGCCTGGATGATAAACGCGCGCCGGTGGATGACAATGATATTCCGGATATAATCAACCGGTTTAAACACCTTGATCAAGAAGCGGAGAGACAACGGACCGACCAATCTTTTATGGTGCCGAAGCAGGAAATCGCGGATAATCAATATGACCTTTCGATTAATAAATACAAAGAAGTGGTCTATGATAAAATTGAGTATCCGCCGACCATTGAGATTATGGCGGATATTCGTGAAATAGAGATGGAAATCGGCAAGGAAATGGATGAA
This sequence comes from uncultured Eubacterium sp., assembly GCA_902784045.1. Classification (GTDB taxonomy): domain Bacteria; phylum Bacillota; class Clostridia; order Eubacteriales; family Eubacteriaceae; genus RUG12931. The sequence goes on from CACZTE010000190.1 coordinate 1,620, forward strand.
CTGGAGAAATTGCTTGAGTTGTAGAAAGGAAAAACAAATCTGATGCGAATTGAGATTTGTGGGGATGATAGATGGCAAAATATAAGCTTGGAGAAATATGTGAAATCGTATCTGGAAGTACTCCAAAAACTAATATAGATGCGTATTGGGATGGTAACATTAAATGGATTACGCCTGCAGAAATAACTGATGATACGTATATTATCAATGATAGTAGTCGAAAAATAACTGAATTAGGAAAAAGAAAAACAGGATTATCTTCTTTTCCTGAAGGAACAGTTATTCTTTCTTCCAGAGCTCCTATCGGAAAAGTTGCTATTGCTGGATGTGAAATGTGTTGTAATCAAGGATTTAAAAATTTGATTTGCTCTGAAAAGATAAATAATAAGTATTTATATTGGTTTTTGAAAGGAAATACAAATTTTTTAAACTCATTGGGAAGAGGTGCAACATTTAAAGAAATATCAAAAAAGATAGTTTCAAATATTGTAATTAATGTTCCGGATAAAAAAGAACAAATCAAAGTGGTTGAAATCCTTGAGAAGTTAAGTTGTATTGTTAATCTTCATAAAAAAGAATTAGATAAATTAAATGAACTCATCAAAGCCCGATTTATCGAGATGTTTGGGGATCCATTAGATAAGAAAAGAGCAAATGTAAAATTCACTGACTGTGTTATGTTTAATCCAAAGAAATCAGAAGTCAGTAATGATATGGACATAAATGTATCTTTTGTTCCTATGGAGTGTATTGGAGTTGACGGTTCGTTCTCAATTAAAGAAACTGGAAAAGTATTAGATTATTATAAAGGTTATACATATTTTAGGGATGGAGATGTTTTATTAGCGAAGATTACACCATGTTTTGAAAATGGTAAGGTTGCTATTGCTGAAGGCTGTACTAATGGAATAGGATTTGGAACTACTGAGTTTCATGTTTTAAGACCTATTGCAAGCGTTTCTAAAGCAGAATGGATTAAGGCATTATTAAATAATGATAATGTTCATAAATATGCAATATTAAATATGACAGGTTCAGCAGGTCAAAAACGAATCCAAGCATCTTTTTTTGAAAAACTTAAATTATACTTACCTTCAATTGACGAGCAGATGAAGTTTTCATATTTTGTCAACCAAGTTGACAAATCAAAAGCCTCGGTTCAGAAATCATTGGATAAAACCCAACTTTTATTCGATAGTTTGATGCAGGAATACTTCGGATAAATGACACGCTGTCGATGATTATTTAAATGGAGATGTTTTATGGGTATTGTTGAAAAGGCGCCTAAGAAAATTGTATGGAGAGCAATAAACTATTATCAACAGAATAAAGTCCGGGAAGTCCATGCAGTCGGGGAAAACTGTTATACAGCAAAGGTGGCCGGCAGCGGAAAAGCGGACTATGATGTGTTTATCGATATCGCGCATCCGAAGAAATGCACGTGCACATGCCCGTTTGCGAAGGAAAATAATGTCATATGTAAACATATGGTCGCGGCATACTTTTCGGTTAATCCGGATGCTATCAATGATTTTGAAGAAGATGAGAGACGATATTATGAAGATAAAGATTATCGGTGGCAGAAAGATAAAGAGAAGATGAAAGTATTTGCTCGAAAACTGTCAAAAGAAGAACTGGTTGACGCGTTAGCGGAGTGTTGGCTGGAGCTCGAATCATATCGTCTGAAAAATCGTTAAAAGGGTGGACAAAATGGCAACGAATTTTGATTATCTGAAAAAAGAACCAAAATTTAAAAGCTTTGCGGATGTGGCCATATCCGCGGAAAAAATTATTCTCATGGATCCGGAGGCAAGCATTATCAACAGCCGGCGCGCGATGGAATTTGCCGTAAAATGGATGTATTCCGTTGACAACGATCTGGAAAAACCATATCAGGATAATCTGAAAAGCTTGATGAACGCGGAGGATTTTCGGGAAATAGTCGGTCCGGATATGTGGAAGCGAATGGATTTTATTCGCAGATGCGGCAATAATGTTGCTCATAGCGGAAAAAGAATCGGCCGGGATGAAGCGATGCTCTGCCTGGAAAATCTCTTTATCTATTTGGATTACGTCGCCTATTGCTATGCTGACGCGTATGAGGAGCGCGCGTTCAATCCCAAATTGATCGCTGAGAGAATTCAAAAGGCCAAAGAAAACCGCAAACAGGCTGAAGCGACGAAAATCGAACTGCAAAAGGAAATAGAAAATTCCGCCAGGAAGGATATCGATTTAGAAAAGCTTCGTCAAGAGAATGAATCTTTGAAAGAAGCCTTATCCGCGCGCCGCGCCGAAAAACAACAGACCTACGTTCCGAAACCGCTTGATTTAACCGAGTTTAAGACCAGAAAGATTTACATCGATTCGATGCTGATTGACGCGGGATGGACCGAGGGAAAAGATTGGCTCAATGAAGTAGAACTTTCCGGAATGCCGAACAAATCAGAAACCGGATTCGCGGATTATGTCCTGTATGACGACGCGCATAAACCATTGGCTGTCATTGAAGCCAAAAAGACCTGCGCGGACGTGGTGCAGGGACGGCAACAGGCCAAACTCTATGCGGACATCATCGAAAAAGAATGCGGAAGACGGCCGGTCGTCTTTTTGACGAACGGATTTGAAACGAGAATCATCGACAATCACTATCCTGAAAGAAAAATAGCCGAAATCTATTCAAAACGTGATTTGGAAAAGCTGTATAATCTTCAGGCGATGAAGACCGGTTTGACTCATGTCACCGTGGATAAAAATATCGCGGGGCGTTATTATCAGGAAGCCGCGATCAAAGCGGTTTGTGATAGCTTTGATCAAAAAAACCGCAGAAAAGCGTTGCTGGTCATGGCGACGGGTTCCGGAAAAACCAGAACAGTCATTGCCTTATGCAAGGTTTTATTAGAAGCGGGATGGATCAAGAATATCCTGTTTCTCGCCGATCGCAATTCTCTGGTCACGCAGGCCAAACGGAGCTTTGTCAATCTGCTTCCGGATTTATCCTGCACCAACCTCTGCGAAGAAAAAGAAAATTACAATTCGCATTGTGTGTTTTCAACCTATCAAACGATGATGGGATGCATTGATTCTGTGAAAGATGACGATGGCAAACTGTTTACAAGCGGACATTTTGATCTTGTGATTTGCGATGAGGCGCATCGGTCCATCTATAACAGATATAAAGATATTTTCACGTATTTTGATGCCCCGTTAGTCGGCCTGACAGCCACGCCGAAAGATGAAATAGATAAAAACACGTATACGATTTTTGAACTGGAAAACGGCGTGCCCACCTATGGTTATGATTTGGCGCAGGCCGTCAAAGACGGTTATCTCGTCGATTATGTGTCTGTAGAGACAAAACTGAAATTCATTGAACAGGGCATCAATTACGCTGATCTTCCCGAAGAAGAAAAAGAAGAATATGAAAACACGTTCGGGAACGAAAACGGGGAACTGCCGGACAAAATCAGCTCTTCAGCGTTAAATACATGGTTGTTTAACGAAGACACCATCAAACAGGTGCTTCATATCGTGATGCGTGACGCGTTAAAAATCAACTATGGCGAAAAAATCGGCAAAACCATTATCTTCGCGAAAAATCATGAACACGCTGAAAAAATTTTGGAAGTCTTTAACAAAGAATATCCCAACTTGTCCAATGGCGAAAATGGCCGCGCTTACGCGAAAGTCATTGATAACTATATGACATACTCTCAAAACGCGATTGATGAATTTTCCGACGCCAACAAACTGCCGCAGATCGCCATTTCGGTGGATATGCTCGATACAGGGATTGATGTGCCGGAAATTTTAAATCTCGTCTTTTTCAAAAAAGTTATGAGCAAAGCGAAGTTTTGGCAGATGATTGGCCGCGGAACAAGACTGTGTCCGGGTCTGATTGACGGCGAAGATAAAAGTAAATTCTATATCTTCGATTTCTGCGGAAACTTTGAGTTCTTTAGAATGGGAGAGGGCCGTCCGACAGCCAATATGATCGCGCTTCAGGGGGCGGTGTTTAAACTGGAATTCCAAATTGCGTACAAGCTTCAGGATATCAACTATCAGACAGACAGCTTAATCGCATTTCGTCAAAATCTCGTAGCCATCATGGCGGGAAAAGTGAAGGAATTAAACCGCGAGAATTTTGCGGTCAGACAACATATCAAGTATGTCGATTTATACGCGTCAGAAAAGAATTATCAATCCCTTTCATATGAAGACACCTTATTGGTGGGCGAGGAACTGGCGCCTCTGATTTTGCCGGACAATGATGAGGCATCGGCGGTTCGTTTTGACGCGTTGATGTATGCCTTGGAATTGGCGCAGCTCGCGGGACAAAAATACGGACGCTATCAGTCTGATTTATTCAAAAAAGTCAGCGGAATCGCTTCTGTTGCCAATATCCCGGAGATTCAGGCAAAGCATGAATTAATCGAGAAGATACTGAACACAGATTATGTGGAGCGCGCCGGTATAGACGATTTCGAGTATATCAGAGAAAATTTGCGTGATTTGATGAAGTATTTACCAAAAAACAAAGTGAGATATGATACGAATTTTGTTGATGATATTTTGGATACACAGTGGAATGATGCGGAACTTGAAAATGACGAATTAAAAAATTATAAGGCAAAAGCTGAGTATTATATCCGACAACATCAGGATAATATCGCGATTGCCAAACTACGCACCAATCAGCCGCTGACCGAGCTTGATGTCAAATCATTAGAGGATATTTTGTGGAAAGAGGTCGGAACCAAAGAAGATTACGAACAAGAATACGGACAAAAACCGTTGGGTGAGTTTGTGCGCGGTATCGTAGGACTCGACATGAATGCCGCGAAAGAAGCTTTTTCGGAATTCCTTGATTATTCGCATTTCGATAGCAGACAGATTTATTTTGTCAACCAAATCGTTGAATACATCGTTCATAACGGCATGATGACAGATTTGTCTGTGCTTCAAGAATCACCGTTTACCGATCAGGGAAGCGTGGTTGATATCTTCACCGATCTGTCGGTTTGGAGCTCAATCCGAAAGGTGATTGAAGAAATCAACACAAACGCAGTCGCGTAA
>CACZTE010000191.1 GCA_902784045.1 uncultured Eubacterium sp.
GCAGAGACTAACATAATATTGACCTCCCATTGAATTATATATTTTATTATATCCCTAATTTTAGATGTTATCAATAACATTTATGATCCTTCATATCAAAAAAATAAACTTAGAAGGGGATTATTTTTCCATTCTGCACCGGAGACATTTAATTTTCTTAAATACTAAGTTGGCTTTTTGTTTTTGCGATAATGCATCGATACAAAGGCTAAGAAATATGATCATAATTGAGTATTTTTACGTAATACTGATTTGTTTTGGAATCACGTGAAAAATTCGACAGTATTAACTATTAATCTGATCCGAGAAAATTTTTAGCCATCAAAAAGCTAAATAACCAAAATTGATTGCTGAGCTTCGTCAGCCTAATCGCGCTCTACGCGATTATCAATTTTCCTGCTTTCTCTCATAAACAGCCGCAATTTCTGCGTTGTAAAGCGGCAGAGTAATAGTCGTCATTTTTTCTGCCAGTTCTGCAATAGGTGTCTGGTAATTCTCTTGATTCCAAAACAGAATACAGTTAAAGATAATCCCATTCCAAACCACAATACGAGTCTGAAAAGTGTCATCCGCCGACGCGATGCCGGTATTCATCTGCTCCAAAATCTGCATCCCCATTCCAGCTTTGATAAGGAGCGGAATCTTCTTGCGATGATGATATACCGTTTTTAAAATCACATCCCAATTTAAGCCAATATCGCTGCCGATCGATGCGCCCACATCGTCCGAAACCGCTTTAATATCATCTTTTAACACATCGGTCACCAGGTAAAAATGCTTATAAAAACTGCCTCTGGAAACGCCGGCTCTTCTGATTAGATCAACCACTTTAATGTTGCCGACATCCTTGGTTTCAAGCAGTTCATACATCGCCTCCCGTAACGAATCCACAATGACCTGGTGGGACTGTGCATTAGCCTTTTTCAAATTTTGTATCCGTTCTTCCTTGCTTGGCATAGACAAATTTCTCCTTTTTGTTCACGCGAAGCGCGCGCTGCTTGATAATGAATCAATCGTATTATATGATTGGAATAGACAAATGTCAACGCTAAAGCAATTATAACGCTTTAATCTTATTCAGGCAGGTGAAAATAATGGAAAAACTGACAACCGAAAAAGCCAAATGGCTTGCGGAACGCTATTACAAAGGCATGGAAAAACGGGATGCGTCCATGGCAAAAGAGTTTTATACCGAGGACTTTGTTCTGCAGGATGATGGTGCGGTGGATCTGGTCAAAGGCATCAAGGAGGCAGAGGCTTTTTTGCAAAACATGTACAATACCTGGCCGGATCTCACATTTCAATTGCTGAAAGAACCTTGCATCGGTATTGACGGCGTGACCGTCGCCTTTCTGGTTAGGGCGAGCTCGTCACGAAAAAGTCGGCGAAAATGGACAGGCCCCACGGCGCAGTGGGAATTCGCGAGCTTTTATACCGTCGATCTGGAACAGGAAAAATTCTGTGCCGGCAGGTGCTGCTTCAACATGCTTGATGTCTATGAAATACTGTTTCACATACCGAAACGCGGGGGCAGATTCTTTCGAAAACTGGAAAAACTGTTCTCCCGCAAACAGATCGGACGCGAGAAAAAAGGACGAATTCGATGAATCAGCAATATGTCAAAACCGATATGCTTAAAAACAATTTCTCTACCGGCAGCATCCCCTCGATGCTTCGACAAATGGCTATACCAGGGGTCATTTCCCAAATTCTGCTGTTACTCTACAACATGGTGGACCGCATCTATATCGGGCACCTCAATGACGGCGGAATTGCGCTTTTGGCCATCGGATTGTGTCTTCCCATCACTTATTTTTTTAACGCGGTTGCTTTCCTATTCGGGCAGGGCGGTGCGGCTAGGGCTATGATCAAACTTGGCGGCGGCAGGCGCGATGAAGCCGAAAGCATCATGGGTAACAGCGTTCTTTCCATTCTCGTTAGCGGGGTTATGCTGACAGTTGTACTCTATGTCTTCGCCGAACCAATCATGTATTTTCTCGGCGCGAGCGACGTGTCCATTGATGCCTCTGTGACATATATGCGCATTTACACTCTTGGCGCGGTCGCCATCATGGGATACATGGGTGTTATACAATTTGTCATCTCCCAAGGCGCTACCAAAGAAGCTATGATTTTTGTTGTGTTTGGCGCTGCCTTAAACGTCATTTTAGATCCGATTCTCATCTTTAGATGCGGCATGGGCGTTGCGGGCGCGGCAATCGCTACCGTTGTTTCACAGCTTTTGATTGCCATTCTCAGCATGAGCTTTTTAACGAGCAAAAAGAGCCGCCTCATCCTAACGCTGAGCAGTATGAGGCCGAAATTAAGTGTATTAACAGCCATTGTGACCCTTGGTTTTTCACCTTTTCTTATGCAAATCACCGAGTTTGTGCTCAACATCGCGGTGAACGCGTCAGCACAAAAATATGGCGGGGATATCAGCGCCCTTGGCATCACCCTTGCTGTGAGTCTGTCCATGGCAATCTGGATGCCGAGCTCCGGCATCAATCAGGGATCTCAGGCACTTTTAAGCTATAACTACGGTAGCAAAAATGAAAGCCGTGTTATGATGACTGCGAAGACGCTTTTAAAATATCAGTTTTTGTTTTTCTGGCCGATGACAATGCTGTTACAGCTGTTTCCCGAATTGTTTTTACGCATCTTCACATCTAATCCAGCTGTCATCCAAGAGGCAATTTGGATGGTCAGGCTTTACACCGCGGGATTTTTTGTGATTCCGATACAGACCGTCTTTCAGCAAATCTTCCTTTCCACCGGACAAGAGAAAGCATGCCTTTTGATGGTCATTATCAGAAAACTGGTTTTACACATACCTCTGCTCGTTATTTTGCCTTTATTCATGCCAAACAAAGTGCTTGCTGTTGTGCTTTCGGCGCCAGTCTCGGATATCCTGTCGGTTGTGGTGACATGTGTTTGCTTTGTGCCGATTTTCTATTACCAAATGAAAAAACTCAAACAACCCGAGGATTAAGCGGTGGCCGAAAAATGCGCATCCCGGCTCAAATATCAGGATAAGATAGAGATAATAAGCGAATAATAATCATTCTGTCCTAAAAAAGTAAGCATCCAAATCTTAGATTTTGAAAAACCAACCTCTTTATAATCGCCGTTAAAATTGTTCGCTGATTAAGGTAAGCGGTAAACATATTTAAGTTTTGCTGCTCCGTTGCGTATAAGCGTGAGTTTGTTGAGATATTAAAAAAATTGAACAACTTGAGTAGTTCATAATTCCATGGAGATTGAAGACGCCATAAAATTCATTTTGTTCCTACCATGGGGACATTATGCTTTTTTTCGTGATTTAAAAAAAGAGATTTTTGATGACCTTGAAAAATATGCCTTTTTTAACGTAATATTGATTTGTTTTGTCTTCTTGCGAATAATATTGGATGTAGAATGAACCAGGAGCTATGATAAATCAAAAACCCTACAAAACAGGTCTTTGTTAAAACTGTCTAATGTTTCATCCGACGACTTTAAACAAACTTAATACGAAGATGAACTTGGTTTTTATTTAAGAAAAGGGGATTACAATGCCTTCATCAACAAGGAAAGGGAAAAAGAAATGACACCGGAAGTATCTACACTACTTATCATTATTGCCGCGACGCTCATTATCTCCTCGATTATTATGGGTCTTTATGGCGGCAAAAAAGGCGCTTTGTTTGCGGTAGCGATGCTGATGCTGGGAACCATTACTTTTACGGCAGGCTGTTCCGCCAAAATGGACGGCGGTCAATCATCGCAGTCATCGGAAACGCAATCAACGGTGCAGGCCATGGATTTGTCAGACGGCGCGACAGGCGGTGATGGCATTTGGGCTTATAAAGTTAAA
>CACZTE010000192.1 GCA_902784045.1 uncultured Eubacterium sp.
GCGGTATCGAAGTATGTCGGGAGATCCCTGGGCGGGAATCATCTCATAATCACGGGCATCAATTCCAGCGATATGAGAAAGAGCCGCTTCAACAGTTTTTTGTTTGTATTTTAGCTGAGCGGCATAGGTCATATGACTTCGGCTACAGCCTCCGCAAACACCGAAAAAAGGACATATGGGTTGCGCTCGGCATGGCGAATGCGTGATTGTCTCCGTTCGATGCCCTTTTAAATATTGTTGTTTGACCGCGGAAACACGAACGCGCACACGTTCACCGGGAACGGCGTCTTCGCAAAAAACCGTCATGCCTTCGATGTGCCCGACTCCTTCGCCGCTGACAGTGATATCTGTGATGTCAATCTCATAAAAATCGCCGACTTTAAACATCGTCATGCCTTCGATTTTTCCTCCAATGCTTTTTTCATCTGCTCAAAAGTTTCTGAGCTGATGACGTGCTCAATACAGCAGGCGTCTTCTTCCGCCGTCGCGGCGTCGACATGAAGTATCTCATGAATATAACGCGTGATGGTCACATGCTTGTCATAAACGGCAATGGCTACCCGTTCGCCTTCCGGCGTTAAAAAAATACGGCCATAGCGTTCATGATCCACAAAGCCTTTTTCCTTTAGACGTCTGACAGCGTCGGTGGCGCTGGCTTTTTTGACGCCCATTCCCTCAGCAATATCCGTCAAACGCACGCCTTCGTTGGTATCGCGATGATGAAGATAGATCATTTCCAGATAATCTTCGATGGACTCGGTCAGTTTATCGATGTCTTTTTTGTTGTGTTCGATCATGGTTTTTAGTTCCTTTTCGTTTTTTTTGTTTCGGTCGATGATTGATCTGTCGTGAATGCCGTTTTAAACTTTGCCTTGGAGGAATGAGGGATTCTTTTCCGAAGCCGATTAAGTCTTTCCGTCCGAGGATAAGAAGCGCTTCTTTGACAAGGGCATAATTTTCAGGTTTTTGCACCTGTAAAAGGGCGCGCTGAAGCTGTTTTTCTCTTCCCTTCGGCACATGCACTTTTTGCATAGTGAAGGGATCATAGCCTGTGTAATACATGGCTGTGGCAATGGAGCCCGGTGTCGGGTAAAAATCCTGAACCTGCTCAGGAATGGCATGGGTATCTCTGAAAAAAAGTGCGAGATTCAAAGCGTCAGCCAAGGTTGTTCCGGGATGACTGCTGATAAAATACGGTACAACATATTGATTTTTGCCGTATTTTTTGGTCAGCGCGTTAAACCGGTCGACAAATTTCAAATATTGCTTAAAATCAGGCTTTCCCATTAATTTTAACACATGCCCGGATATATGTTCAGGGGCTACTCTAAGCTGACCGCTAACGTGATATTTTACGATATCGTCAAACAATCGACTCTTATGATCAAGCATCATATAATCATAGCGGATACCGGAACGGATAAACACTTTTTTAATTCCGGGAAGCGCTCTGAGTTCGCTTAACAGATGGGCGTAATCCGTCTCATCAATGTTGAGATTGGGGCATGGTTTCGGGAACAGGCATTCGCGATGCCTACAAACGCCTGATATTAATTGCTTGTCGCATGCCGGGTGAAAAAAGTTGGCCGTCGGACCGCCAACATCGTGGATATAGCCTTTAAAATCGGCAAGCTCAGTCATACGGCAAGCTTCCTTGATGACCGACGCTTCACTGCGGGCGGAAATCATACGCCCTTGATGAAGGGCAATCGCGCAAAAGGAACAATTGCCGAAACATCCGCGGTTCACAGTCAGACTGAAACGCACCTCCGAATAACACGGAATCATGGTGCCCGGCGACAATTGTTTTCCCGTATACTCATAATCGTAAACATCGTCCATTTCCATCGTGGAAAGGGGCATCTGCGCGGGATTTTGAACAAAGACCTTATTTCCCACCGCCTGATAATAAGGATCATCAAAATAAGCGTCATTGGAATGATAGATCATCGCGGCCATCTTGGCAAAGGCTATTTTATCGGATTTGACCGCTTCGAAAGACGGCAATTCAACTCCCTCATCGGGAGGCGAATCCGCCATCACGCCGGTTCCGCGGATATAGGTTAAATCGTCAATGGATAAACCCGCGTCAAGAGCTTCGGCGATTTCAGCCGTCGCCTTCTCTCCCATGCCATAGACTAAAAGATCCGCGCCGCAATCGGTCAAAATCGGCCGTCTGACCGTGTCCTGCCAATAATCATAATGGGCAAAGCGTCTGAGGCTGGCCTCAACGCCTCCGATAATAATGGGTATCCGTCCGAAAACACGCCTGATCATCTGACAATAAACAATCACCGCACGGTCAGGGCGTTTTCCGTGTTTTCCGCCCGGTGTGTAGGCGTCATCCCGCCTGAGCTTTTTGTTGACCGTGTAGTGGCAAACCATGGAGTCCATATTGCCGGAGGTCACCATAAAGGCGAGTCTGGGTTTTCCCATCGCTTTAAAATGGTCTTCGTTTCGCCAATCGGGCTGGGAAATGATGCCGACGCGAAACCCGCGGCGGGCGAGAACACCGGCGATAATCGCCGCGCCAAAAGACGAATGATCCACAAAAGCGTCCCCGGTCACGATAATAAAATCAACGGCGTCCCAACCTCTTTCGGCCATTTCCGCCGCGTTCATCGGATATGGATTCATCGAACCACCTGCATCAAAACATCGGCATGGGGTAATAGATAAGCCATCGCCGTGACGTAAATCACTTGCGTCACCTCGATGGTAAGGCCAATGGTATCCCCGGTAAACCCGCCGATTTTTTTAGAAAGCGCCCACATCATCAAAAGGTTGATCAGGGCCGTGATTAAAAATCCCACCACACCGACCGCGCCTAAGGTAAAATACGACAACGCGGCAATGCCCAGAAAATATAAAAGCGCGTAGGATTTTCTGTTGACGGCGATAAATGCCTTTCCGAGACCGCCGCCGTCCGGCGCCGCCGCGGACAGACTTCCCGATTGAATGGCCATATAGCGGCCGATAACGGGCATCATGAAAAAAACCCAATGACTATAGGAGAGCACCGAGGCATAGGCGGCAAA
>CACZTE010000193.1 GCA_902784045.1 uncultured Eubacterium sp.
GTGCCCCAAATCCCAAGAACGAAAGACCGGCCAACTCGAGCATCATCGCACCGATATCGGTTGTCGCCGTAATAACCAGCGTCGGCAGTACGTTGGGCAGCATATACTGTCTTAAAATATATAAGACTTTTGATCCCGTAGTTACCGCCGCGTACACATAGTCTTCATGCCTGATTTTTAACACCAGACTTCGCGCAAGTCTAGCATATTTGGTCCAGCTTACGACAGCTAAAGCGATGATGGCATTTTGAATGCTGGCACCCATGATACCGGCAACAGCTATAGCCAAAACCATACCGGGGAACGAAATCATCATATCAGCGATACGCATAATGACCGTATCAACCCATCCGCCGAAATAACCGGCGACGATTCCTAAAATCGTTCCGACAACCAAAATGATAAGAACAAGAATGAGCGCGGAGGGAACGGAAACGCGCGTTCCGTAAATGACTCGGGACAAAACGTCTCTGCCGAGTCTGTCAGTTCCGCAAAGATGGCTGAGGCTCGGCGCTTGAAAAGCTGATCCCATATCGCTATAGGTGGGATCTTCCCAAGCTATGACCGGACCGAGCAGCGCAAGCAAAAGAATAAGCGCAGCCAAAACTAATAAAATTGTAAATCCTTTATTATCTTTTACAAATTGAATTGCTTTTTCCATAACTATGCCCCCAATCTCACGCGCGGATCAAAGAAATTATAAGAAGCATCAACAATGAGATTGATGACCATATAGATAAGCGCAATCCAAAGCACATATCCCTGAATCAGCGGATAATCGTATGACGTAATCGCCTGAACCGCTAAATTACCAAGTCCGGGATAAGAAAAGAGAACTTCGACTACGGCTGTACCGCCCAAAAGAGATCCCAGAGACAAACCAAGCAGTGTGATTAACGGGAGTGCCGCATTGGGAAATACATGCTTCCATAAAATGGCTTTTTCGGATAACCCTCTGGCTCTGGCACCAACAACATAATCTTGATGCAGTTCTTCGAGCACAGCCGTTCGAACCTGACGCGCGTATTTGGCAGACATTGGAAATGCCAAGGTGAGGGCCGGCATAATCATGCTGGCAAATCCGGTATCCGATGATGTGACCGGCAACAAATGAAGCCAAAGCGCCAAAACAATCATTAAAATCATCCCAAACCAAAAATTCGGAATGGAAACACCCAAGAAAGTCCAGCCACGAACCAGAAAATCGGGCCATTGATTTTGCCTCACAGCAGAAACCATCCCGAAGGGCACCGCAATAATCAGCATTAAAACCAATGAAAAGAGAGCAAGCTTTATCGTTGGCCACAACCTTTGAAGTAGCACGGAAACAACGGGTTTGTGCATCGAAAATGAATCTCCGAAATCTCCACGCAAACAATTTCCCAGCCAAACAAAGTATTGAACCAGAAACGGTTTATTTAAGCCCATTTCTTCACGCACTTCTTCGACTTCCGATTGTGTCGGTGAAATACCCTGCGACGTAAAGCTCGCCAACGCGGGATCCCCCGGCGCCAGATAAGTAAGGGAAAAAGTCAAGAAACTGACACCTAAAAGTACAATTAAAATTCCAAGCACCCGTTTGCCGATTTTTTTTATTTTCAAATAACCCCCTCCTTTTTTTATAATATGAACAGTGCCGAATCCCCACAAATTTAAGCACTGATTCAAACATCATGAATGGATTTTGTGTTTTTAACGGTCAATAACACCGATGCAGGCCATAACATCATCTTCTAAAATGTTGAGACTTTTGGTTTGATAGAGGATGACACCGTCTGTTTCAGCACGGCAAGTATAGATCACCTCGCCAAAATAATTGTGGATTTCTCCAATCAGGCTACCTTTTGTGACATAGGTACCTTTGTTCCACCTCGGATACCAAAGTCCTCTTTGGGGCGACATCTGGTAAATACAATCAGACAACACAATGCCGTCTGTTGAAGCCGCGTGTTTGCGGTGTCTAAGCATTCCCAGACCGACCATAATGTTATATACGTCGTTTTTCATCATGGTGGAGTCTTCAGTGTTGCGCTGAGATAAATTGCCGCGTTCGATAAGAATTCCCGGTATTCCCTCAGTGCCGGCCTGATTGTACAAACCGTGCGTATACTCATTAGAAACGACAATGTATGGCACATTGACATCCCTTGCCATGTCCAAGGATTTTTCCATTACCTCGGGCGCTGCGTTTCCCTGACAATATACATAGGGAGTCAATTCCTCAAAATTATCACCGCTGTGCATATCAACGCAATAATCAACGAGCGGAAAAACATCATGTACAAACCAATGGGCATAGATTTCACTGATGCTTCCCTCGGGATCTCCAGGGAAAACACGGTTAAAATTTTTGCCGTCTTCGTATGTGTAGCTCATGGTACGGTGTTCAAAGCCACTTCGATTGACCATCGGAAAAATCAAAACTGTTCCGTTAATATGATCAGGATCAAATTCGCGTGCGAGCTCAACAGCGCTTTGGATACCGATAAACTCTTGATTATGAACGCCGGCTGTCAACATCAACACCGGGCCGTCTGCCGAACCGTTAATAACCACATACGGAATTTCATAGGGATAATTTTCAATTCTGACAATATTTTTGAATTTTTCTCCCGGTTGTATATGGTGTCCGTCAAAAAGAAAAGCTGTCATAAATAATCTCCTGCAGATGAAAGTATTAGCTACTTAGTTATAAGTAACTAACAAAAAAATGCCCGAACTGATCTCGGACATTTAATGACATAAAATTAATTATTCATTTTGCCTATCAGCCGTAGGAATGAATAGCAAAAGCAGGTCTCCTGACTTATAAAGTATCGTGTTTTTGGCCTTCCCAAGATAACTCAGTGGCATCATCAAAAACACACTCTAATTACAGTGACGGGATCGTACCGGATTTTCACCGATTTCCCTTTTAATCTTAAAGAACTTTTACTTAATATTTAATTTTTCTTAAGTTTCTCATATGTAACAAATCATGTAAAGAGTGATTTATTGTTCTAAAACAGAAACACCGTTTTATCAAAAAATGATAAAACGGTGTTTAATGATGATTTTTTGTTTTTCAAAGATATTATTTTAAAATGTTGAAAACTTTTTGGATAATAAATGGAGTACTCCCGAGAGAATCAGACTATAAAATGGAATTAAGAAAATATTAGTAATAATTCTGGCCGGCAGTAAAACAGATGCCGCTTGTCCGTACATTATCGTTAAAAACCATGTGTTTAAAATAATGCTGCAAATGATTTGCGTCACAGTTACCGTAAAAAACACTAAATCGTCCTTAGCATCTTTATTTTTTGAAAATCTTTGATATAAAAACGGAAAAGCCGCAAATCCAACCAATAAAACAATCATCAAGACCACAAACAATGTCGCCACCGGCTTTCCTTCATAAGTGACGCCCGATGCGCCGACACCAAAAACGCCGCTGGCAAATATCACAATGACAAAAACAACGGCAATGATAAGATTGAACCATTGAAATCGGATTTTGATTTTGTCTTTAAACGCAAAAATAAGACCGGGCAAAAGGCCCGTCAGCGCGGAAACTATAGTAAATCCCGGAAAATACGGTCCCGACGGCTTAATGAGAAAACAAAGAATATCTGACAACGCGCCAACAGCAAATCCGA
The DNA here is from genome assembly GCA_902784045.1 of uncultured Eubacterium sp. Taxonomy (GTDB): domain Bacteria; phylum Bacillota; class Clostridia; order Eubacteriales; family Eubacteriaceae; genus RUG12931. The sequence goes on from CACZTE010000193.1 coordinate 3,639, forward strand.
AAACAGGACCAGCAAGGATGCCCGAAAGAAAGATGGGCAGCGCCGTTAAATTAATTCTAAGCGTCGGGAGACCACCGATGGGAATATAAACTTCAAAAACAATCTTTAAGACCACGCTTAAAGCTAACAGCAGACCGCAAACGACCAGTTTTCTCGTGCGTGTTTTAGCATTACTTTTCAATCTGAATCCTCCTTTACTCATAAAAGAACAGTAATGCTCCCGCAATGATGTAAGAAAGCTCAAAAAGAAAAGCAAATAGCGGAAGCGATAAGACACCGCGCAAACGCTTCGTCCGAAGGCAACTTCCCATCCTCCGGCACTTGACGCATCTTATCTACTCTATATTTTTACAGTTCATAAATTATATCATGGATATCGTAGTGCTTCAAGTTTGAGATATTGTACCAAAAAACAAAAAACAGACCTCTGACAGAGATCCGCTATAATCAAATGGAGCTGAGAGCCGGATTCGAACCGGCGACCTATTGATTACGAATCAATTGCGCTACCAACTGTGCCATCCCAGCGTTATTCAATTGCGTAATGATTATACCGAAAGTTTTTGAGAATTGCAAGGCCTCTTTCTCATAATTTTTTAACTGGAAAATGGTATTGTTATACAATTAATAACTCACCGTATTTTCCAAGCATTATTTAAAACATGTCCTTAAGTCAATTGTTTGACATATAACATTTGATCCGGAAAAAATAAAAGGAAAATCTTAAGTAACATGCTATAATAATATAACATTATAAATTCGAAAGGACCAATCATGGAAATCGAACGAAAATGGATGGTCACCGGATGGCCCGATCTTCCATTATTATACACCCACTACATGCGTCAGGGATATATCTCGGTCCATCCAAC
>CACZTE010000194.1 GCA_902784045.1 uncultured Eubacterium sp.
TAAGTATTGCTTAGTCACTTGATCATATGGATAACCAGCAGAAATATCCTCCCCTGTTCGATCATCAAAAATGCGTACGCCATCTCTTGTTTTTAGAAAATCTCTCTCAATGCGAACGCGCTTACCCAAATCATCTTCAATAATCATCGATCCGTAATACTTATCTCCCCGGCGGGGTTTGTATTTTTCGTAATTATCATTAAAAGCGCGTTTTTTACGATACGGTTTATAGAAACCAAAAAGCATGCCTTCGATAAAATGCTGAATAGTCGATTTGCCTGCTTCGTTTCCCCCATAGATAAGATTCAGTCCATCTTTCAACTCAATCGTTTTATTTTGAAATTTGCCGAAAGCATGGAGGTTTAAAGTAATGATTTTCATGTTTCGCCTCCATTTTGCATCATCAATCCTTCCAGTCCGTAATAAAGCGCTTTTTTGGAAACCGGATCTTTCGGATCTGTGCCAATGGTTTTGATAAAATGACCAATCACATTATCTTTATTAGAAGCCAAAATTTTTTCGATATCCCAATCGGGTTGAATTCGGCTAGTATCTGTCTCAACATAATAAAAATGATCCGCTAATATATCATCTAAAAGATTTAAGTTCATGTTTGCCTTTGCGTAACCGGTTAAAACGAAACGGTAAAGATTATTATCGTAATTAGTCTCTCCGGCAGTTTCCAGACAGGATTCTTTAATATCATCAATGGTCATGTCGGGCGTGACATCGATATCTAATGTGATAAATTTTTGAGTCTGTGTCACGATAAAATGTGTTTCCAAACGGTGTTTTTCCAGTTGCCCGACAATCATTCCAAAGTTACCGCTGTCTTTAAAACTAAACGGCTGCGGTGCGCCGCAATAAGCAATACGCTTCGTTAAAAACTGATGCTGGTGAATGTGTCCAAGGGCAACATAGTCAAAATAATCAAAATCCGAAATGTTAATTGGCATGTGTTCAGATGATGAATGAGTCGCGTCACCATGGAGCATAATGATATTGTTATCTTCTTCCCTTAAATCGACACGTCCTGAAAAAGGAAATTCACGATAGGTATCTTTTGTCCATGCCAACCCGAAAATACGCGTCTTTTTTTCAGGAAAAGAAAACTCTTCAAGTGAATCATTTTTAAAAACATGTACGTTTTTCGGAAAATCAACCAATCCGTAAAGCGCGTATTTTTGATAAAAATCATGATTCCCGGGTAAAATAATCACTTCTGTATCGGGAATCCGGCTAAGGAGCGCGACAAATCGATCTAAATCCTGCATGCCGATTTGCGGCGTATCGAAAATATCACCGGACAATAACAAAAAATCAATTTTATTTTTTTTGGCTGTGTTAATCATTTTTCCAAAAATGCTAAACAGCGATTCTCTCGCAAAATCACCGTATGGCGAACGCATATGTTTAAATTTAAATTGTTTGCCGAGATGTAAGTCTGCGGTATGTATAAAAGAAATCTTCATTCTTCTTTAACAATCTCCTTTATTTGCGATTTTGCATCGTTGAAATTATATTATAGCATAAAATATTATTGATTTTCTTGCTTGACAGCTTTTTGTTTATTCGTTATTATTAAGAAAATACAATGATAAAGAATAGTAAGTATACGTATGACGCTTTCAGAAAGTTGCTGGTTGATGCGAAGCAATAGGTCGTCTGTACTGAACTCCCTTTTGAGTAGCATGCTGAACACATCTTGACAGTAGGTTATGTCGGTACTCCACCGTTATCCGGAGAGGATATAATTCCATTTTGGAACGTATCTGCAATGAGATGATTATTGATTAAATAATCAAATAGAGTGGTACCGCGTAAACAATTTTTCGCCTCTGTGTATATATGCATAGAGGCTTTTTTGTTGAGAATGCCACATCGCTCTTATATTGCCAAAATATATGCCAATCATTGAGGAGGTAAAACGAAAATGATGGATCATACAAAATACAAACGCGGCTATTTTATGCCGCCGGTACAATCGACGGATTGGGTCAACAAAGAATATGTCGATAAAGCCCCTATTTGGTGCTCTGTCGATTTACGAGACGGTAATCAAGCCCTCATCGTGCCAATGAGTCTTGAAGAAAAAATCGACTATTTTAAATATTTGGTTAAAGTCGGGTTTAAAGAAATTGAAGTCGGGTTTCCCGCGGCGTCAGAAACCGAGTATCGTTTTTTGCGCGCGCTCATCGACCAGAATCTCATTCCCGATGATGTCACCATTCAAGTCTTAACGCAGGCACGGGAACATATCATCAAAAAAACGTTCGAGGCGCTTGATGGTTGCAAAAAATCGATTGTCCATTTATATAACTCAACTTCTTTTGCCCAACGCAAACAGGTCTTCCGCAAATCAAAAGATGATGTACTGAAAATCGCGGTGGAAGGCGCTAAAATGCTGAATGATCTCGCGGCGGAAACCACCGGTAATTTTCAGTTTGAATACTCGCCGGAAAGCTTTACCGGCACTGAAATTGATTATGCTTTGGATGTCTGCAACGCTGTGCTCGATGTGTGGAAACCGACGACGGATAATAAAGTCATCATCAATCTGCCCGTAACGGTTGAATTATCCCTTCCCCATGTGTATGCCAGTCAAATTGAATTTATGAGCAAACATATGAAATACCGCGACAATGTGATTATTTCCCTTCATCCGCACAATGACCGTGGTTGCGGCGTGGCGGATTCGGAATTAGGACTGCTCGCCGGAGCGGACCGTATTGAAGGAACACTTTTCGGAAACGGAGAACGTACCGGCAACGTCGATATTGTTACGCTGGCTCTCAATATGTATACCCATGGCGTCGATCCAAAATTGGATTTTAGCAATCTTCCGGAAATCACAGAAGCATATGAGAGAAACACCCGTATGCACGTTTACGAACGTCAGCCTTATAGCGGCGCGTTGGTTTTCGCGGCTTTTTCCGGTTCGCATCAAGACGCTATCGCGAAAGGCATGACTTATAAAAACGAAAAACACAGCGGCAAATGGACTGTTCCCTACCTCCCCATCGATCCTACAGATATCGGCCGTGTGTATGAAAAAGATGTTATCCGGATTAACAGTCAATCGGGAAAAGGCGGCATCGGATACGTGCTCGAAAAGAAATACGGCTATGATTTACCCAAAAAAATGCGTGAAGATTTGGGATATACCGTCAAAAATGTTTCTGATCGCAAGCACAAAGAGCTTTCACCGGAAGAAGTATACAAAATCTTTATGGACACTTATGTTAACAAGGATTGCTATTTCAAGCTTCCGGAATATCATTTTACTCAGTTGAAAGACGGTATGATTCGCGCGGATGTCACAATTGAGACGGAAGAAGGCGTTCAAAAGGCTTCCGCTGAAGGCAATGGCCGTTTTGACGCCGTAAGCAGCGCCATCAAAAGCATCATGAATACGCCTTTTTCTGATCTAAGCTATGGTGAACACGCCTTAGAAACCGGTTCAAAATCAAGGGCTGTTGCGTATGTAGGTATTACAATGCCCGGAATCGGTAAAATCTGGGGAGCCGGGATTGATAATGATATCATTGTCGCGTCAGTCAAGGCACTCATCTCCGCGATTAACCGTTGGCTTGATAGTATGGATGAGTAAATTGTCTGTTTTCTTATGATATTGTTATTAAAAATTAATTCTGTATCAAGTCGATTCCTCAAAATGAGATAATTTAAAGCGTAGCGGTTTTTATGACTGCTACGCTTTTGATTCTGGCGTGTTTTATCTTCAAAGTATCAAAATATTAAAAATAATTTATATGATATCCGCTCATCTCTGAAGATGACGTTTCAAAACAATTTTCCAAATTCTTTGATACCCAAACATTTCGATTTTTAGTCACTAAAATTGTAGAAATGCCATTTGATAACGCGTATTCTTTTGCCTTTTCACTCCCCATAACGAATAGCGCTGTGGACAAGGCATCGCATTCCATCGATTTATCCCCGATAATCGTTACCTGACATAAATCATTTTCAGCCGGATAGCCGGTTTTGGGATCTAAAATATGATGA
>CACZTE010000195.1 GCA_902784045.1 uncultured Eubacterium sp.
ATCAGCAGCGACAACGGGCCAAATTTCCGCGCCGTCTTCGGCAATTTCAGCAAACCCGTAGAGAATCCCGAAGGTGCCGACGACGTTTTCTTTGGCGATAAGCCCGGTAATTGTAGCCACAGCAGGTTTCCATGTTCCCCATCCAAGCGGAATAAAGATCCAGGCAAACCCATTTCCCAAAAAGGCGAGAATGGAGTTTTCTATATTTTCAACCATTCCAAAAGCGCCGTTTTCCATTCCGAAAGCCTGTAGGAACCAAATAATAATGGTGGAAAGCAAGATAACGGTACTGGCTTTTTTAATGAAAGCCCAACAGCGTTCCCAAGCGCTTCTGAGAACATCGGTGACGCGCGGCCAGTGATACGCCGGCAACTCCATCACAAAGGGTGCGGGATCGCCCGCGAAGAGTTTGGTTTTCTTCAGAATAATCCCTGAAACAATAATGGCAATCACACCTACAAAATAGCATGATACGGACACTAGAGCACTGCCGCCGAACACAGCGCCGGCGATGAGACCGATAATAGGCATCTTAGCCGAACAGGGGATGAAAGTCGTGGTCATAATGGTCATGCGGCGGTCACGGTCGCTTTCAATGGTACGCGTCCCCATAATGGCAGGAACACCGCAACCAGAAGCAATCAGCATCGGAATAAAGGACTTACCGGAAAGGCCGAAACGTCTGAAAAAACGGTCCAGAATAAAGGCGATACGCGCCATATATCCAACGCTTTCTAAGAAAGCGAGACAGATAAAGAGCACAAACATCTGCGGAACAAAGCCAAGGACAGAGCCGACACCGGAGATGATTCCGTCAACAATCAGACCGTGAAGCCAGGGAGCGGCGCCCACACTTTCCAAAAAGCCTGACGCGGCGGGAATAATCCATTCACCAAAGAGTGTATCATTGACAAAGTTCGTGCACAAGGCACCAACGGTCTGCATGGAAATGAAGTATACCGCCGCCATAACGACGACGAAAATCGGCAACGCTAACCAGCGATTGGTGACAACGCGGTCGATTTTATCAGAAGTTGTCATCTCATTAGATTTGTTTTTGACAAAACTGTCTTTCACCCATCCTGCAATAACGTCATATCGTTCGGTGACGATAATGCCTTCGGCGTCATCGTCCAGTTCTTTTTCACATTTTTTAATGTCTTCTTTGATGTGCGCCATCTGGCTCGCATCGATTTTGACGCCTTCAAGGGCTTTTTCGTCATTTTCAAAAATCTTAACAGCGTACCAGCGCTGTTCGCTTTCAGGCAAATCATGAAGCGCGGCTTCCTCGATATGCGCGAGGGTGTGTTCCACGGCACCGGTAAAATGATGCTTGGCGATAAAGGGTTCACCCTTTTCGGCAAGGCTGATCGCTTTGTTCGCGAGCTCATCGATGCCCGTTCCGTTCATCGCGGAAATCGGCACGACCTCACAACCCGTTTCTTTACCGAGCTTTTTAAAATCGATTTTGTCGCCGTTTTTTTCCACAATGTCCATCATGTTGATGGCGATTATGGTAGGAATACCGGTTTCAAGCACCTGTGTGGTTAAATAAAGGTTACGTTCCAGGTTGCTGCCGTCGATGATATTGATAATCGCGTCCGGTTTTTCATTAATCAGATAATTTCTGGCAACAACTTCTTCCAGTGTATAGGGCGAGAGGGAATAAATCCCGGGAAGGTCGGTAAGCGTGACGTCTTTATTGGCCTTCAGCTTCCCTTCTTTTTTTTCGACGGTGACACCTGGCCAGTTCCCAACAAACTGGTTAGAGCCCGTCAAAGCGTTAAATAAGGTGGTTTTCCCGCAGTTCGGGTTCCCCGCCAATGCAATTTTGACTCCCAAAGTCTTCCTCCTTGTGATTTTAGCTAAAATTGCCTAATTGTAGTTAAAAAATAAGATAATAAGCGCAGTGAAAATGAATTATTCAACTTCAACCATACCTGCGTCTTCTTTTCTCAGGCTGAGCTCATAACCTCTGACGGTTATCTGAACCGGATCGCCAAGAGGCGCAACTTTTCTGACATACACATCAGCATGTTTGGTTAACCCCATGTCCATAATGCGGCGTTTGATAGGACCGTTGCCGTGAATCGCGACAACTTTGACCGTTTCACCGGGTTCGATATCTCTTAATGTGCGCATTTACTTTCCTCCTTTCCCATGTCAAATATAAGATAGTCAGACTTATCTTACAAAATAATCTACAATGAGTTTAGCACCGCTAACAAATAATGTCAAGGGAGCCAAACAAAAAATTCAAAAAACAAAAACGACGGCCCGTCGGCCGCCGCTTTCGCAAAGAGATGGTTCCATTCCCATATCGGGGGAAAGAGGAATGAATTAATGGTG
>CACZTE010000196.1 GCA_902784045.1 uncultured Eubacterium sp.
CATGGCAACGCCGGTCAAGGTCAGGGCTTCAATCAAATATTGAATGGCTTCTTCATCGCGTTCGGGAAGCAGATCGGATTTGGCAAAACATTTTTCAAGAGCGCGGTTGACGAGTTCGACGGTCGTGTCGCAGCGATAAACGTCTTTGACTTTAACGGCGAGATCCCAATCGGCCAGCGCTGTGATTTTGCCGACAACGTCGCCGAAACCGGCAGCGATGAGATCGGCGGGAGCGTCTTTCATGATATCGGTATCGCCGATCACGCCGTAGGCCAGATGGGCGGGATAGGAAATTTTAAAGCCATCGGCCATCAGCGGGGCGCCATCGGAGACATAACCGTCCATCGAAGGAGCAGTGCCGCAGATAATATAGGGAAGCTTGGTGCGGGAGGTGACGTATTTGACCGAGTCATTGAGGGAACCGGAACCGACGGCAATAATCACTTGGACGTCAAGGTCTTGTTCTTGAAGGATGCGGCCGACGACGGATTCGTCGGGGATGAGGATATCGTCGCCGCGGTCAAAGATAAGCTCTTTGACGTTAAAGCCCGCGTCTTTGAGTAACGCCGCTGCTTTTTCGCCGGCTACACGATGGGTGTTGTTGTCGGAGACCATTAAAATTTTGCCGTCTTTAAAAGGCGCCGCAATTTTGGGAAGCTGATCGATGACGCCGCTTCCGATGATCACATCGTGAATGGAAAAATTGTGATGTTTCCCACATGAGCAATCAAACTCGGTTTGGGCCATTTCATTGATGGACAGGTTTAAAATTTCATTCATGGTAAAAACTCCTTTAATAAAATATTTTTATTTGTTTTCCGCGAGGCGTTTGGCGCACTCGACGTCCGTAATGAGCGTGTTGATGTATTTACCCCGGATGGCTCCCCGTATGGCAGACAGCTTTTCCGAGCCGGCGGCAACACCGATGCTGTGCGGTACCTTGCGCAGTTTTTTTAGCTCGATGCCGATAACAGTGTTTTCTTTTTTGTAAGGTTCGGTGTTACCGTCCTCATCGTAAAATTGCATGCAGATGTCGCCGGTGACTTGTTTGGATTTCATCACCTTCATTTCATCCTTTGCGTAATAACCGGTGGCCATAATCGATGACGATTTACTAGGATAACCGATGCCCACAAGAGCCACATCAAGCTTATTGCACATTTTAATGACCCGGGCAATACTCTTTTCGTTTTGAAATTCGGTGCGGATCATGCGGTTAGACACCCGGGCCGGCGCATACATCGGGATGTATTCACCGCCGTATTTGCGGGCGAGGATTTCAACGAGACTGTTGGAATGAAGTTCGCTGCGAAGATGACCCATGCCGCCGATTAGCGGTACAAAGAGAACGTTTTTGGCGGAAACGTCATCGATTTGCGAGACGACGCTGTACAGGGTGGTACCCATGGAAACGCCAACGACAGAGTTGTCTTTAATTACGCGTTTTAAATAGGAAGCGGCCGCTTTCCCAAGGGTCTGCTTTTGCCGTTCCGGATTTCCTTCGTGGGCCACAACGATGACTTCCTTCAAGTCGTAAATGGTCTCGATAGTGCGTTCCAAATCGACATAATCGGTGTCTTCAAGATTCTTAACAGTAATGGTGACGATGCCCTGTTCTTTGGCCCCGGCAATCATTCGAGAAATGGTTGGGCGGGAAAGCCCAAGCTGATCCGCGATCTGCTTTTGACTCATGTCCTGATTGTAATACATGTCACAAATCTTGACCATGAGCCGCTCATCATCAATCACTTTTTTCATGAAGACCTCCGAATCAAATACATTTTACGTATGTTTCGTTTTTATGATAAAAAAATAATTACTTTCTGTCAATGAAGTAGCAATACTTTTTTAACAAAAATTCAAAAATCACAAAAAAATCGCCTATTTTTAGTTATTTTCAAGAAATTATATTGATTTATATTTATTTATGTAAAAATAACGGATTCTTAAATGTTTCGTTTTCAATGATAAAATGTAACGCTAAGCAAATGTGAAAAATTTTCGTTTATTCATCTCAAATTCCTGTTCTGAGAGTGAAGTATTTTGTCCTTATGATATAATATATAATAATATTTTGAATTTAAGAACCATTGAGTTGTCGATTTTATCCGTGATGAGATAAAAATTTTATAAATCGGCTTAAATGATTTGCGTTTTCGCAATTATTTGCTACAATACGTTAATCTCATTTTTATACATAAGGGGGTATACATGAATCAATATATTAACGATCCGCAAGCGATTGAAAAAAGAAGCTTTGAAATTATCACCGAAGAACTAGGAGATAAACATTTTGACGAGCCCTACGCCTCTATTATCAAGCGTGTCATTCATACAACGGCGGATTTTGAATACGCCGATCTTATTGAATTTAAAAACAACGCCGTTGCCCGGGGACTTAAAGCACTGTCCGAAGGCAAAAAAATCTATGCCGACACCAACATGATCAAGGTGGCGGTCAACAGCCGCGCCATGGCGCTTCAAGGTGTTGAAATCGTCAACTACGTTCATGACGAAGACGTCCGCGCAGAAGCCAAGGCCCGAGGCGTTACCCGCTCAACGGTCGCCATGGAAAAAGCCCTTGATAGTACGGACGTATCCATTTTCGCGGTGGGCAACGCACCGACGGCGCTCTACAGACTCATTGAGTTTATTCAAGCTGGTAAAACCAGACCGGATCTCATTATCGGCGCGCCCATCGGCTTTGTCGGCGCCGCCGAGTCCAAAGCGGCGCTGGATGCTTTGGACGATTACGATGTGCCGTATATCCGCATTAACGGCCGAAAAGGCGGCAGTCCCGTGGCCGCGGCCATTTTAAACGCCATGTTATATCAACTCGGAAGGGAGTGGTAAAATGAAAGATTATGGAACCTATTACGGTGTTGGTGTGGGCCCGGGGGATCCCGAACTCATCACGCTGAAAACCTACCGGCTCATTCAGGAAGCCGATGTCATCGTCAGTCCGACCAAAAAAATGGGAAAACCCAGCATTGCCTACCGCATTGTGGAAAGCCATATCCCCGAAAGCAAGACGGTTATCGATATGGACTTTCCGATGATTTCCCTTTCCGCGGAACGAGAAAAACTTGAAGCCCAGTGGGAGGCCAACGCTGACGCCATAGAGGCCATGCTTGCCGAAGGCAAAGATGTGGTGTTTTTAACCCTCGGCGATCCGATGGTCTTTTCCACCTATTCTTATGTGCTTCGCTATTTGCAGCAGCGGGGACTTCCGACAGATACCCTTTCCGGCGTGCCGTCCTTTTGCAATCTCGCGGCGCAAATCGGTATTCCCTTAACGCAAGGTGAAGAATCACTTGGTGTTGTCGCCATGACCCAGAGCGAGGAGGAAGTCTGCGCCATTTTGGATGTGCACAAAAACGTTGTTATTATGAAGGTTTCAGCAAATAACGCCTTTTTGGCGGAAGAGCTTGAAAAACGAGGTCTCGAAAAATCCTTCGTTCTCGTGTCAAATATCGGCATGGCCGATCAGCGCATTACTCGCGACATTGAGGATTTGAAAGGTAAAGTGCCTTATCTATCAACGATGCTCATCAAAAAGGATTATCAATGGCTCTAGACCGTTTTATAGAAAAGGACGGGAAAAAGCTGCGCTATGGCTACACGACCGGATCCTGCGCGACGGCGGCATCCAAAGGCGCGGCTATGATGCTTCTCGGGCAAAAGGATGTTTTCGAAGTAGATATCGACACGCCCAAAGGCTGGCGCTTGACGCTGGAACTTTTTGACCGCGAATTTGACAGCGTCGGCGCGACCTGCTCCGTCATCAAAGACGCGGGAGACGATCCCGATGTCACCCACGGTATACGTGTTTTTTCCACCGTTCATCTCTCTGCCGAGCCCGGTGTGGTTTTTGAAGGAGGCATTGGCGTCGGGAAAGTGACGCTCCCCGGACTGTCTGTTCCTGTCGGAGAGCCAGCTATTAATCCCGTTCCCAGACAAATGATGCGAAAAGAGCTTGCGGAAGTTGCAAAAGCTTTTGATTATTCCGGTGGATTTATCGTTACCATCGCCATTCCCCAGGGGGTGGAGATTGCTAAGCGTACTTTCAATCCCAAGCTCGGCATCATGGGAGGTCTTTCCGTTGTCGGAACGTCGGGCATTGTGGAGCCGATGAGTGAAAACGCCCTGATGGCATCGATGAAGCTGGAACTCGGCGTGCTCAAAAACAAAGGATTTGACGACATTATTTTTGTGCCCGGCAATTATGGCCGCGATTTTGCCGACTCTCTCTTTCTCGACAGAGAACGCATGGTGAAGATCAGCAATTATGTCGGCTTCATGTTTGAGGAATCGGAGCGCCTGATGTTCAAGCGGATTCTTTTTATAGGTCATTTGGGGAAAATGGTGAAAGTGGCCGGTGGGCTTTTTAATACTCACTCTCATGTTTGCGACGGCCG
>CACZTE010000197.1 GCA_902784045.1 uncultured Eubacterium sp.
ATTGGCATGCTTGTGGTGGCTGGTGTATTTATGATGATTCAGGCGACAGCGATGGACTATACCGTTTCGCTATCCCGTGTGATCTTTTTGCCTATGAGCATGTATGGAATCGCTATGGCGGCATTTGTTAGTGTTTTTACCGGAACAGATTTCAGCGACGGATTTATCCGAAATAAATTGCTTGCTTTAAATCATCGCGGAAGTTATGTCATTTCTCAAATCATTGTTTGCTGCGTGGCTTGCGTAATTGTTTATCTCGTCGTCACCGTATTGACTGCTGGTGTCAGTCGGTTTTTCTTTGAGAATGATGTAAAGAGTTCAGATTTAATTCTATTCTTTGTTTTAGGAATTGGAATGAGCTTGGTTTCAGGGTGTTTCTATTGCGTCATTACGCTGATATGCAGCAATAAAACACGGGCGATCATTTGTTGCATGGGATTAGCTTTTGTCATGCTCGTTTTAGCCATGCATACCAACGCTGTATTGGTGCATATGGCGTCAGCAAAAGGTGTTGTTCATTCCGGCGTCGACGAGCTTCGCAGCGTACTGTACGGCATGTGTCATGATCTCAATCCCTGCGGTCAGGCAGCGCAGCTTTCTTCATGGAAAGTATGGCATCCGATTCGTATGATGATCATCGATATCTTTTTGATTTGCGGTCTGTCTGCTCTGGCGTGTTTTCAGTTTCAAAGAAAAGACATTCAATAAGGGATGAGAATGCATTGGTTGCTTTTTTATAAGTTCTATACAGACATAAAAAAATACAGCTTAATCAGTGGCTAAATGCAGATGATGAAGTAAAGGAAAGTATCATTATGTTACGGTATGATGAAATAGCGCTTCAATCAAAATCCTGATGCGCTGAATAATAGGTTATATTTGTTTAACCAAACAAAACCTGATACAATTATATCAAGCATTTTTTGATGGCATCACATTAGAGACAACGTTGAGAGAAAAGCGCTTGTAAGGTTTTTAAAACGGTGGCTTGATTATGTGGTAGAGGAGATGGGCGAATGAAAAATTAAAATGTGAAACCAAGAAAGAAACATCAAACGATCATGGTTTCGATGTTTTTGCGCTAGCGGTTCTTTTATCCTGCGCATTGTCCGGATGTTCCAATAACGCGGGAGGGAGCGCGAAGCCGACGGTGACAACCGTGGAAGACGGAACCAAAATCTCAACGGATTCATCGGATTTTGTGTTGCTCGCGGATGCTGTTCCCGACGTCATTTTGGAAATTCGATACTATTCAACCTACAATTTTGTGGGAGACCGTATTGACGGCTATGAAGAACCGATTGCGATCATGACCAAAGAATCGGCGGACGCGCTGAAAAAAGTCAGCGATGACATGGTCGCGAAAGGATATCGTCTTAAAATATACGACGCTTATCGTCCGCAGCGGGCTGTGAACAATTTTGTGGCGTAGGCAAAAAACAAAGACGATACCCGCATGAAGGCATATTTCTATCCTGAATTGGAGAAGGATGTTTTCTTTCCGCAGGAATATATTATGGAACATTCTGGCCATAGCCGCGGAAGCACCGTCGATTTGACCTTGTTTGATATGAAAACCGGCAAGGATGTCGATATGAGCGGCACCTTCGATTATTTCGGCGAAAAAAGTCATCCCGATTATAAAAACATCACCGATCAACAGTACCAAAACCGCATGCTGCTTCGCGACGCTATGCTATCCCATGGATTTAAACCGCTGTCGTCGGAATGGTGGCATTTCACATTGGAAAAAGAGCCCTATCCTGACACCTATTTTGATTTTCCCGTCAGCAAAGATTCATTGAAAAAATAAATTCGAAACATGACGGCTTAAGGCGATTGTGTTTGACCAAGCGGTTTTTTGACAATTTCATAGAAACAACCGTTTATGAATGGATTGAGCGATTGACATCAATTCTTCACGAGGTGACAATGTCGCCCGCGATCAAACAGATAAAAGATAAACAGGTCTGCCATTGGATTTAAGGTCTGATGGCAGTTCTTTTTTTAGATGGATGATGGGTGCTAAAGGCTTAAAAACCCTGCGTTATCAACAATCAACAGCGTTTTGAAATCAGATAGAGACAGCGAAAACACGAAGAGGCGATGGAGAGCTCCTTCCGCGAAAAGTTTTCGGAAAGGCACATTGAACTGACGCGAATCGGTGTTTTATCACCGCTCGGTTTGGTTTCGCGAGCCGGTTTTCTCACCAAAGAGAGGATTTTCAGCGCTGTTTGAGAGAGAGAAAAAGCGCCTTTGGCAGTCCACGCATCGTCAAAATCCAACAACCCCAAAAGACAGTGTTTTCCATCGGGTCTGTTTATGATATGATAAAAAGAAAATGCGAGGAAATCATGCGTTATACAGAACTGAATTTAGCTGAATTTACGGAAACCCTGGCCAGCAAATCTCCCGTTCCCGGCGGCGGCGGCGCGTCGGCGCTTGCCGGAGCCGTG
>CACZTE010000198.1 GCA_902784045.1 uncultured Eubacterium sp.
CTTGGCATGCCTTATGCTGAGATCAGCCCTGAGAAACAAAAACCCTTCAGACTGTATCTGCCGACGGAAGATACGCAGGCCAAATGGCGGCTTTTTGCCTGCCGGGACGCCTTTGAATTTTGCGACGGATTTGCCGAGGCGACATCGGGCGCGGGCGCCCTTGTTGTGCTCGGTCGGATTCCCGGTCTTCGCTTAACCCCGGCGCTTTATCGCCGGATGGCAGGCCATCTGATCATTGACGCTGTTCATTTGTTTGACAGGCAAAAGGCCGAAGCCCTCGGCTTTGATTACCGCCTGATTTTTGAAAACTGAGACTTAACGATTTGAGATTCAAGGAGGATGTACATGGAAGTCAAAAAAGCTGTCATACCCGCTGCCGGTCTCGGCACGCGTTTTTTGCCGGTGACCAAATCGGTGCCCAAGGAAATTCTGCCCATTGTGGACAAGCCGACCATTCAATATATCATTGAGGAAATTGTGGCGTCGGGCATTGAGGATATTCTCATTATCACCGGCCGGAACAAAGAAATCATCATCAACCACTTTGATCAGGTGCCGGAGTTGGAATTTAATCTCAAGATTAAAGGGAAAAACGCTGAGCTCAAAATGGTGCAGGACATCACCGATATGGCCAATATTTTTACAGTGCGTCAAGGCGAAGCCAAGGGTCTCGGCCACGCGGTGCTCTGCGCTAAAGAATTTGTCGGCGATGAACCCTTCGCGGTCATTCTCGGCGACGACATTGTCTATAACCACGACAACCCGGCTCTCAAGCAGATGATCAGAGTGTTTAATGAACATCAGACATCGGTGCTGGGCGTGCAGACCGTTCCCCACGAAGATGTGAGTAAATACGGCATTGTCCAAGGGAAGGAATTGTCGGATTACGTCTATTCCGTTGAGGATCTGGTGGAAAAACCGTCCATTGAGGACGCGCCGTCGGATCTGGCCATTCTCGGGCGCTATATCATCACGCCGGATATCTTTGAAATCCTTGAACATACGGGAAAAGGCGCCGGCGGAGAAATTCAGCTGACCGACGGGCTGCGCCGTCTGGCCAAGCGTCAAAAAATGGTCGCTTATGATTTCGCGGGACGCCGTTATGACGTGGGCGACAAACTGGGCTTTTTGGAAGCGACGGTGGAATACGGCCTGCGCACGCCGGGGCTTGAAACGAAATTCAAAGAATATCTGAAAAATCTGGATTTATCATGATACTCAATCGATAAGCAAACATTTCGCGTGTTTTAAAAGCTCAAAAGCCACGTGGCGATTGGGCTTTTTTGCGATGCTTTGAGGCTGCCTTTTATTTTTTGACGAATTAAAGCTTTTCCATGTATAATAAAAGCAATCGCAAAGAAAATCAAAGCAGGAATCTCAAAAGAGGAGGAAGGATCAATGGCAGGTCAAAAAGGATGGATTTTGGATTCGGACGCCAAAGCGTATTTTGAGGAAAAAGAAAAACAACACCAGCAAGCGCGTCAAATGAAAAAAACCGAGGATAAAGACAAGCCCGCTTTTGCCAAAGGCGCGGTGGATTTGCATGTGCACCGCAAGGATATGGAAGGCATTGACGCCACAGAAACGGTGCTTGGCGGTCTGAAAGACGCGGATGTCAAAACCTTCGCGCTCACCGACAGCGATCCCTTTGCCGGAAGCAAACTGGCTGATGTGTTGCCTGAGGATGTGCGATGTATTAATGGTGTTTCCTTCGCTTGCTTTACTGATTTTGGTGAAATCAATTTGCTGGGATATGATTTTGATCCCGAAGCGCCCGGAATGGCGCGCGCCGTGGCGGCGGGAAGAGATTTGCGGGCGCAAAAGCTGGAGACCCAGCTGACCTATTTAAAATTTCACCACGGCATTGTTTTCACCGAAGAGCAACTGGATATGCTATCCCGTTTGGACGCGGAAAGCAAGCCGCTGCTTGCCAAACTCATGGTGCAAAACGGCGTGGCGAAAGACGCCGACGAAGCGCTGATGCGCTATATCAACGGCATTAACGCTGAGCAGTCCCTCATTTCGGCGCGGATGGTGGTGGACGCCGTGCGCGATGCCGGCGGTGTTGTGGTGTGGGGTCATCCCCTGGGCATGGATCCGTCAAAAAAATTAACCGATGAGGATTTCTCCAGACAGCTTCAGTTCTTGCTGTCCTATGGCGTCACGGGGATGGAATGCTATTATTCCACTTACGGCGCCAAAGACGCCGGCTATCTCATCAACCAGGCTGAAGCCTATCGGATGCTCATCAGCGGCGGTTCGGACTATTATCCCGGCGCCGTGGGCAACAGACCGGGTAAGCTCTCATCGGAAGACGCGCCGGTGTTCAGCGAGAAGCTTTCGCTGCTAAATCATCTGGAAGCGTAAAGTGAAATGTTTATCAAGCCAAAAACACGAATCCCGAGCCGTATTTGCGGTTCGGGATTTTTTTAGTTTAGCGGACGCATTTTCCGTGATATCCATTGATGCCGCCGATGGCCTTGACGTCGGTATAGTTCATGCGTTTTAACCGGAAGGCGGCCTGTTCGGCGCGGGGTGCGGCTTGACAATAGATGAGGATGGGCGCGTGTTTGTCGGGCAGCTGTTTTTCCGCCTGCTCAATGTGATCCAAGGGGATGTTGACGCTGCCGTCAATGTGACCCGAGGCGTATTCGGCGGGCGTCCTGCAGTCTACCAGGGCGGCTTGTTTTCCGCTTTCGTGCCAAAGACGGATTTCCTCATTGATATTAACGCTGCCTAAAAAAGAAAGGATGCTTTTTATCGCCATGAACGCTCCTTTTTATTTTTTATAGATAATCATTAAACTACGGATTCTCTGTGCTACACACGCTCGAATATCTACGAACATGCGCCTATGCGTTACAATCTGCCGAGGAATAACTACGTTGCGAGGTAAACTATTTTCGGAAGAGAGATAACGCTTTGCCCTTAGGCTTTATTGTTCAAGTCCGTTGCCTTGTCAAATATCTGTATGCTTATGCGCGCAAGCGCGCCACGCTTCAGCCGCTTGATAAGAGCTTATCGCTTGAAGTTACGATCATCAAAGCTGACCGTCGGCAGGGTCAGGCGTTCGCCGGGAACGGCCATGGCGGCAAAAGCGATGATGGCGGCTTTGGCGATGCTGAAGGTTTCATCGCAGCCTTTGGAGAGGGTCATGGAGACAAAATCGGCTTTGCTCATATGGGTCGCGGCGGCATGTCCGATGATTTTCATATCGGCTTTCAATTCGGCGTCGTTGTTGGACAGCTTGACGTGAATGTCCAGGGCAATATCGCCTTGCCATCCACTTGTATCGCCGCGGACATCGATTAATCCGCCGTCCACGTTAAATTCTTTTTTGAGGGCGGGATCGCTCATGCTGAACACCGCGTAGGTGTTGATGAAATCAAATTTGGCGATGGTGTGCCCAACGATTGAAAATTGATTGAGATTAATGAGGTTTTCTTGTTTCATTGGAGAATTTTTTCCTTTTCTATAAACTGAGGTGGCCTACAAAACAATATAGTGCGGAATAATGTCTTCATAACTGCCGTCAGGAAGCCTGAAACCGCCCGGAATCGGGGTCATCGCGGTAAACCCGAGGCGCTCATAAAGATGTAGAGCGTGAATATTGGAGGCCACGACAGCGTTAAATTGCAAAACGCGAAAGCCTTCGACTTTGGCCTGCGCCATAGAGTGCTTCACTAACATCTCGCCGATGTGCTGTCCACGAAGGGTTTTATCAACGGCATAACTGGCATTGGCAATATGGCCGCAGCGCCCGACGTTGTTGGGATGAAGAATATAAAGACCGGCAACGATGCCATTGTCATCTTTGGCGACACCGGTAAAGGTTTGCTCGGCAAAAAAAGTGTCGCCGTCTTCGACGCCGAGACATTTTTCCTGAGGAAAAGCAATACCATCGGTCACAACGTCATTCCAAACCGTGCAAAGAGCCAGAATATCACGGGGATCATAGGATGTTATGTGAATCGTCATCAATGTGTCCTTTCTATTGTCGCTTTTAAATATGTGAATGATTATATCACTCTTTTGGTGTCCGTTAATTCAAAGGCGTGAAAAGCCCTTTTCAGAACCCGGCTATTTTTCCGTGACGACGCTGACGCCGTTTCCCGTGGAGTTGATGGTGATCTCGCCGTTTTGGTCGGTGCGGTAGACGGTCATGTGGTGGCGCTCCAGGGCTTTTAAGGTTTTGTCGTGGGGCGCGCCGTAGGGATTGTCTTTGCCGACGGAGATGACGGCGATTTTGCAGCGGGCGCCGCACAGGGTCAAGAAGTCGTCGGAGGATGAGGTTTTGGAGCCGTGATGCCCCACTTTGAGCACATCGCAGGACAGGTTCGC
Organism: uncultured Eubacterium sp.; assembly: GCA_902784045.1. Classification (GTDB taxonomy): domain Bacteria; phylum Bacillota; class Clostridia; order Eubacteriales; family Eubacteriaceae; genus RUG12931. The sequence goes on from CACZTE010000198.1 coordinate 4,342, forward strand.
CCCGGCGCCCATCATGTCGTTTTCTTCTTTCTTTTCGGCGTCGGCGGGAAAGAGAAAGGCGTCTCCTCCGTGGGTCATGCGCAGGACGATGGACGAGTTGTTGATTTTTTCCTGGTCAGCGGTATCGACGGGACCGACCACGGTGAAGGTCAAATCATCGACGGCAAAGGTGCTCCCGAATTTGGGAATGTCGGCGGGGATTTTGAGCTTGTCGATGGTCGTGAGGGTCTTTTTGTAAAAATTGGAGCCGCTGGCCTGGGGACTGAGATATATCTTTTCCACGGGAAAGGCCTCCATCACGGTGACGGCGCCGCCCATGTGGTCGGAATGGCCGTGGGTGAGGACGAGCACGTCGATGTCGGTCACGCCCAGCCGGC
>CACZTE010000199.1 GCA_902784045.1 uncultured Eubacterium sp.
CGCTGATGTGTATTACGGCTATTTTTCCCGAAATCTGAAAAACATCTTTTTTCGCGAACTGTCAGACATCAAAAAACAACTCAATGTGCCCGACGCGGTTCCCGATGATTTTTTGCTTCATCAATTATCAGAGGGCATCATTTCCGCGCTGCGTTTTTGGGTGGATGAATCCATGAAAACACCGCCCGAGACAATGGCGAAATGGATTTACGCGGTCAACTTCAAGGCGTCCCTCGCATAACATGTTACTTGCGAATTAACCTCATCTTCAAAATATCAAAAACAGACAATCGGCTTTGATCTGGCAGCGCGATGATTTTGATGCATCTTTGGAGACCGAAAGCGGCAATTGCGCCGAAAGAGACAAAAAATAACACGTTTCTATCCCATATAATAATTGTTTTTTCTGTTGATTCGGTTTATAATAACTATGATTCAATGATTATGTCAATTTGTCGGGAAGGAGGTCCGCAATGAAAATCTGTGTCATTACCGGAAGCGCTCGCGGGAAAGGTACGTCATCCCGTTTGGCAGACGCTTTTATCAAAGGCGCCGAAGCTGCCGGACACGACGTATTTCGTTTTGACGCGCCGTTTCATCGCGTCCATCCCTGCATATCCTGCAATACCTGCCGCAAAGGGGGAACCAAAGCCTGCATGTTCGGTGACGATATGCGCACCATTCTCGTGCCCAAGCTCATCGAAGCCGATGCTGTTGTTTTCGCGTCGCCCATCTATTTCGCGGGGCTTTCCGCCCAGCTCAAAGCGGTCATCGATCGTTTTTACGGCTATGTAGACGATATCAAAGGCAACAAAAAAACCGCGTTGCTCCTCTCTTTCGGTGATGAAACCCTGGGAAGCGCCGAAGGCGCTATCCTCACCTACCGGCACATGGCGGATTATCTCGGTTGGGAAAACCGCGGCGTCTTAACGGCCATCGGCTGCTACACGCCGGATGATTTGCTCGCTTCCGATTTTCTTTATCGCGCTGTCCAAATGGGCGCGACCATCTAACGAATTTAAGATAAAAACGTATGACCAACCGGCTGAGTCAGCCGGTTTTTTTTACGCGAAAAAGACCGGCCGAATCGACCGATCTTTTTTTGATTTTGGTTTTTTTATTTGCTGCGCTTGCTGTCGTTGTTTTCGTCAACCATTTCGACGGGACCGTCTGTTTTGACAGCGGCTTTGGACGGATCTGCCGTATATTGTTTGGCAAAGTCGTCGGCAATGGCCACCGCTTCTTCTTTGACATTGATAAAGGCCTCCGCGACGGTGGGGTCAAAATGGGAGCCCGCGTCTTCCTGGATGATGGAGAGCGCTTTTTCATAGGAGAAGGCTTTTTTGTACACCCGGGGAGAAACCAACGCGTCAAACACGTCGGCAACGGCCATGATGCGCGCTGACAGCGGAATATCCTCGCCGGCAAGGCCTTCGGGATAGCCGCGGCCATTCCATTTTTCATGGTGATAATGGGCGATGGCTTCAGCTTCTTCCAGATAATCGGAATCGGGAAGTTTTGAGATAACCTTCTCGATGATTTCCGCTCCGGCGGTGGTGTGGGTTTTCATGATGTCAAATTCTTCGTCTGTCAGTTTGCCGGCTTTATTCAAAATGCTGTCGGATACGGAAATTTTCCCGATATCGTGAAGCGGCGCCGATTTGATGACGTTTGAGATATATTCATCGGTGAGGATGTCGGTATAGTGTCCTGTGCGGCGAAGTTCTTCCATGATGATACCGGTATACGCCGCGGTTTTTCGGACGTGTTCACCGGTGGAGGAGTCTCTGTTTTCCACCATGTCGGCCAAAACCATGATGAGACCGTTTTGCAATTCGGCAAAAGCATCCGCCTGTTTTTGCATATGGTTATAAAAGACGGCCGAGTTTTGAATGGCTTCCGAAAATGCCTTGTATAAATGTTCAAGCTCATCACCGGTTTGGATTTGAAGCTTGTCCAGCATTTTCTCGTTTTGTTCCAGGGCGTCTTTATCGTGATATTTAAATTTACCGGTGATAAAAGCCATGGCATTGACGGGATAAATAATGTTGTAACGGGCCAGCCACAGCGAGAACGCCAGAATCAGAATGAGGAAACTGAATCCCAAGGAGAGCAGCTTCATGATAAAATCGGTTTGGTAAATGCTCAGATCTTCCATGGAGATGTCTACACAGGCATAAGC
>CACZTE010000200.1 GCA_902784045.1 uncultured Eubacterium sp.
ATTATTGAAAATCATTGCTGGTTTTCAAAATGAGCAGTGTAACACAGCGCCTGATCAATAAAATGATTGAACAAGCAGGAAAAAACACGTCGGACTTGTCAATAAAAAACTCCACAAAAACTTGACACGACCCTTATCGACCTGATGTAAAAATAATCCCGCTCGTCATAGGATCTCATCAATAATCAGTAATAACAAGGCGGTTTATGATTTTTTAAGTCTGTACGCTGTAAACCATTCTTTCAAACAACGCACCAGCGCAAAGATTCCAAAAGCATAAAAGACTGTTATTAGCACATTCGCGGGAGATCCGTAAAGCGCAATCGCGGCTAGCTTTCCATCCAAATCCATCATAAATCCCCAAAGACAAATACTGTACAATTCGAGGAATACCGTCAAAAGCACGCCAAGCATCAAAATCCAAATCAGGAAATCTTCCCGTTCTTTTGCGCGAATCAACTTTATCGTCAACAAAACAAATCCAAGAAAAGCCGCAGCAAAGACAATCGGTGCAATAAGTTTAAAAACCTTAACGATTTTATTGTAAAGGGAACAGATAATCTTCTTTTGAAAAACAACGGCACTATTCATATCTGTCAGCATTGAAGAAGCATAAATTTGCTCTAATTGGTTGTCGGATCGAATCACAGATTGTCCGAGAAATTCTTCCCATATCACAATATTTTCTTCATCGGCTTCTTCCGGCTCATGAATATAGAAATTATTCACGCGGACGTCAGGAATTCGAGCGTCATAATAATTGCCGGTCTCCCAAACTCCGACCGCAGCATACTTCAAATTCTCAAAAACATCCGAAACCTTCATGCCGCCGATTTGACTCGACAAATAAACCAAATCGCGTTTTTTCAATTTCCCGCTGTCATACGCCGCTTGAAGCTCCTCGGCAATTTTGGCGTAATAACGATCTGTTTCAGCACCGTCACGATAGTAATCGGCATCAGCAGCTGCGTCGCGCATCGCCCACTCAATGAAGTCTTGCGGCACTTCTTCATCATCACCTGTTGCCCATGCTTTAGTATAATTTTGAACATTCAGTTTTGCAAAAGAAGGACTGGCTTCAGACGCCATTTTAATCATTTTTTTCGAGGCCCAGATAATACGCTGCCGATTTGGTTCATTGCTGTCAATTTGATACAAAAGCCCCATAACTTTTGCGCAATTAGATTGGGTTCTATCATTAACCACAACAACTCCGTAAATCTCTTGATTGACCTTTTTAACAACAGCAGTCGTCATACCGATTCCCAAAACCGGAGAAAACGCCATGATGATCATAAAAAAAACATATAAAATCTTAATCGGCACCGACTTTATCACATCAAAAGGCCAAACAGCACCGTCCTGATGATTCGCGCGAGGAACGATTAAAAAACGGTCTACAACAATAATCAAACCACCGACAAGCAAAAATGGAAGTATCCATAAAGAATCCTCTCTTAAAATCCAAAACCATCCTGCCGAGATAAATCCAACAATCGCCCAAGGCAACCATTTTATAGGTTTGTTTTTAATTCTGCCATAAATGCCGATTACCGACGCAATGATTAAAAGAGCAAGCCACGGGCTAAGCACATTACGATAGATTCTAGCCATCGGATAAAAAGATATAGGACAATACAAAAGTACAACATAAAGTAGGGCACATACCCAGTTATTCTTAAAAATAGGCCTAACGGCCAACGCGAAAATTCCCGAGGAAAGAACCATCAAAAGACCGATTGCCGTCCCATAAGGAATTTGTAAAAACTTAATTAATGCAAGAAAAATCGGAAACCCCGGCCCCTTTGCCAAAGCGGAATTGCTGTAAGGGCCCATCCATTGACCACTATATAAATAGATTCCTCGGGTTAATTGCAAAAAATCATCATGACGCCAATTGCGAATAACATAAGGAAAACCATTGCTTAACCAAAGTCGAAAAAGAGTTAATAGTAACAGTCCACTAATGACAATCCATTTTTTAGTTTTTTCATTTTTGAATATTGTGATTAAACGCTCCATTCAATAATCTCCGTATCATTAATTGATTGTTTTCTTAAATCCAATTTTCTCAATAACGTTACTATTATAATCATTTTTTCAAAATTACTCAACTGCTAATGTTATTATAATCCACCGCACATTCCACAGCAATCAAAAAAGCCCCGGGTCAACCGAAGCTTTATCGTTCGTATGATTCATCGCTTAAGCAATGTCAACAACTTTGTAATCCTGATCTTCCACGGCCTTTTTCATAGCCTCATCTTCCACGTCACCGCTTAAACTGACAACAGCTGTGCCGGCTTCGTGACTGACTTTGGCGTCATCGACGCCATCAATTGCGGTTAAAACTTTTTTCACGCGGTTTTCGCAGTGTTCGCACATCATACCTTCAATGGTTAACGTTTTGATCATTTGTTTATCCTCCTTGAATTCTTCTTGAATTTGAACTGTATTTTCCATCGCTGGAGAGTTCTCCTCGCGGCTGTTTTTGGAACGATTTTGATCATGGCTCGGATTATGGATATCAATCAAATTAAGTCTGAGCGCATTGGAGACCACAAAGAAGCTCGACAAGCTCATGGCCGCCGCCCCCAGCATCGGATTAAGGGCCCATCCCAAGAGATGATAAAAGACGCCCGCCGCCACCGGGATTAAAATGATATTGTAAATAAATGCCCAGAATAAATTCTGCTTGATATTTCTTAACGTCGCTCTGGATAATCTAATCGCGGCGGGCACATCGGTAAGCTTACTCTTCATTAAAACCACATCCGCCGCGTCAATGGCCACATCGGTTCCGGCGCCGATGGCGATGCCGATATCCGCCCGGGTAAGCGCCGGCGCGTCATTAATACCGTCACCCACCATAGCGACAGCGGCGCCTTCCGACTGCAGTTCACGCACAACGCTTTCTTTCCCGTCGGGAAGCACACCGGCAATGACCCGGGAAACTCCGGCTTTTTCCGCGATGGCTTTTGCCGTCGCTTCGTTGTCACCGGTTATCATGACCACATCAATTCCCATATTCTTTAATTGTTTGACAGCCTCAGGACTTTCGGATTTGATGACATCCGCCACGGCAATCATACCGAGGAGTTTTTCGTCTTCGCAGAACAGAAGCGGTGTCTTGCCTTCGCCGGCAAGGGCTTTGGCCTGATTTTCAACCTTTTGAGATACCCCTACCTGTTCGGAAATATATTTGAAGCTACCGCCGATGAGTGTTTTTTCTCCGAAACGTGCCGTTAAGCCATTGCCGGGAAGCGCCGTAAAATCACTGACATCCTTCGCCTTAATCCCTTCCTGTTCAGCTCTGTCCACCACAGCACGCGCCAACGGATGCTCGCTTTTGGCTTCCAAAGCAAATGCTTTTTCAAGCAGTTTCGCTTCCGAAATGCCCTCTGCCGGGACAATGTCCGTCACCTTCGGTTCCCCAACGGTTATGGTTCCCGTTTTATCAAGGGCGACAACATTCACTTTTCCCGCTTCTTCCAAAGAAACAGCATTTTTAAACAGCACGCCGTTTTTCGCGCCGACACCGTTTCCGACCATGATGGCAACCGGCGTAGCCAGTCCCAGCGCGCAAGGACAGCTGATGACGAGCACCGCGATGCCGCGGGACAGGGAAAAACCGATATCCGCTCCCGAAAGAAGCCAGATCACAACGGTTGCCGCCGCAATGGCGATGACAACAGGTACAAATACGCCGGAAACTTTATCGGCGATTTTGGCGATGGGCGCTTTGGTTGCCGCCGCGTCGCTGACCATTTGAATAATCTGAGACAAAGTGGTGTCTTCACCGACGCGAGTGGCGCGGCAACGAATAAATCCCGATTGATTAATTGTGGCCGCGGACACATTGTCGCCGGCTTGTTTATCCACAGGAATGCTTTCGCCGGTGAGCGCCGATTCGTTGATGGCACTGCTTCCGGAAATCACGACGCCGTCCACCGAAATGTTTTCACCGGGACGCACAACAAATATATCGCCGGCCACGACTTGTTCAATCGGCACCGTCACTTCGGCGCCGTCTTTTTCCACAACAGCTGTTTTAGGCGCCAAACGCATCAGACTTTTCAACGCGTCCGTTGTTTTTCCTTTAGAGCGCGCTTCCAGCATTTTGCCGACGGTAATCAACGTCAGGATCATGGCCGCCGATTCAAAATACAAATCGTGCATATAGGCCATCGCCGCCTCACTTCCGCCGGAAACCTGAGCCGCCGTCATCGCGAAGAGCATGACGACACTATAGGCGAAAGAAACACCGGAGCCCAACGCGACCAGCGTGTCCATATTGGGCGAGCCCTTCAACAGGCTTTTAAATCCGCTGATAAAAAACTGTTGATTGATGACCATCACAATGCCGGCTAGGAGCATTTGCAGGATACCCATCGCCACATGATTGCCGTTAAAGAAGGCCGGCAGGGGCAATCCCAGCATCGTATGACCCATCGACACATACATGAGAGCAGCTAAAAATACAACAGACCAGATCAGTCTTTTTTTGAGTTTCGGCGTTTCATGATCTGCTAAAGCTTCTTCATTTGCCGTAACCGCCGATTGTTTTTCGCTGTTTTTGACCGACGCGCCGTATCCGGCGTCCTCAACAGCTTTGATAATTTCCGCGGAAGATACGTCGCCTTCCACACCCATGCTGTTGGTGAGAAGGCTCACCGCGCAGCTTTCGACACCGGGCACGGCACCGACAGCTTTTTCCACACGGGCCTGGCAAGCCGCGCAGGTCATGCCGGTCACATTGTACTGTTTCATCACAAATCCTTTCAATAAAATTAAATTGATGTTTCTCAAACGGACAGGAAAACATCATTATGAATACCAGTCGCCCGCGAAGCTTGCGCGCCATACTTGTCACATGCGTGACAGCGGCGCTAAGCCAAGCGAATTAAGCAAATCCTGCTTTATCATTTTTTGCCAAACTATTTCATCATCTTCTGCAATGTCTTGATGAGCTCGTCTACTTTTTCGTCGCCTCCTGACAGAATATCGTCTGTCACGCAGGTGCGGATATGGTTTGCCAGCATGACGCAGGAAAAACCTTTGAGCGCTGAGGAAGCCGCCGAAACCTGTCTGAGCACATCCACGCAATAAGCGTCGTTTTCCACCATGCGTTTAATTCCGCGAATTTGACCTTCGATACGGTTTAACCTATTCATCAGATCTTTTATTTCTTTGGGATCTCTTATTTTTGTTTGACCGGAGCAACAGAGATTTTCCTCTTCGACGCATTCTGCTGTCTCACCGATTTCAAGGGCGATATTCCGCGGTTCATCATCGTTTTTTCGGTCTTGACATCCGACATCCCGAATGATTGTTTCTGACATTTTTTGACCTCCGATATCCCCGGCACTTTTTTCAGGTGCGACTGAACAGACCGAAATGACGACGTGACGCGTGCCTTTGTTTTGACAGGGATTCCTTTGATTTAAATACCCCCTTAGGGTATTTTTGTTATGCGCTTATCATATACCCTCCAGGGGTATATGTCAACTGCTTTTTTCGCCTTTTTTGATGTTTTTTGTCCCTTCATAGTGTTTTATTAGCGTTTCGCGCATGATTTTAATCAAAATTCCTCCAATCTATGTCAAATACCCCTCCTGCCTATTTGACAATACTTTTGAAGCCGATCGTCTCACGCTCTCTCG
>CACZTE010000201.1 GCA_902784045.1 uncultured Eubacterium sp.
CCTCTTTGGTATTACCGACATGCGTTGCCGCGCTAATTCCAATATCATACAGCTTTGCCCTTTGGTCCAAAGTTATATCCTGATTGGTATTCCTTAACGAATCGGCCAATGAAAGAACATTTTTAAATATATAGTATAAACGATTCTGATCAAAAGCAATGTCTTTTTCCATGTGAAGGAGACGATATTCATCAAGATTGTTGATTGCATTTTTCAATACGTTCCAATTACAATACCTTTTTAAATTATAATTTATTTCCTCTTGATAAAGCGTATGAATATTGTTGCATGCGTGTGTATTTAGAGATTGTTCATAATCATATAATTGTGATAACGCGTAAAAATAGTCACCATTAAAGATTCTTTCATTAATCTTATCCAAATCAACCGTAAATTTATCAAATAAATACACTTTATTATTAGAAGATGGATTGAGAGTTTGCGCTATTTTTAAATGCGCATTGGCATAATCTAAACTCTTGATGCTATTCTTATTAAATTTGTAAGTCTCTCGTAACGATTTAAACAGCATCTTGATTTCTATGTCTTTCAGCCTTTTGCTATTTACAAAAGCTTGAAACCATGTGTGCTTTTTGGAGGCATCCTCGATCTTTTTAATGTTTTCGTTAATGATTAGTCTGTCAGATTCTTCCAGATTATCTGTGTCAATTTCAAGTAATGCCTTTCTAACATTTGTATTTGTATTATCCATTATTTGCTTAAGTATTTTTTCTTTTAGATAAGCACAAAGCGCGTCAGCTAGGAATAAAAAGGAAAAATCCTGAACATCACTATTTCTAGCCGCATAACCATCCCCCATTCTTCTAACAAAAAGAATGGGATCAATCATGCGCAACGAAGAATCAAATTTTTCGGTGATTCCTCTTATATCTCCGGATTCAAGGACAAACCATAATTTTTGAGCATTTTCATATCTATATCCCTGTCGAGCAAGAATCTTTCTAACATTATTTGGCAGTTCATCATCCGGAAAAACACGTGTTGGCGCGTTAATATATACTTTTTGATTCTCTAGTGAAAAGGAAGAATTCGTATAAATTCCTTTTTGAATAATACTTTTCACCATTTCACGGTAAACCTGTTCTCCGCGGGATCTATCATCTTTTTCACCTTTTTGAACAATAATAATCTGGTAGCTTCCCTCACGTTTTACTGGTTTATATGTTTTTGCCGGTTTAAAATGTAGTTTCTCATGATCATCAATAAACAGTAATTCCTTCCCTTTATAAGTACCGTGGGTAAAAAACTCTACTAGGGATTTATCAATTTTTCTCTTGACTCTACCTTCATTTTCTTTGTTATCAACATGATTATCTCTATGCAAATCTCTGGGAAATTGAGCGCCACAATCATTACAAACAGTCTGAAAGTACGCTTCAATACGAGCCCGTTCACAGTTAACGCCTTGATAATCCTTTTCCCCTTGACTATCGTAAATTATACCCGCAATAAATGCGGACTCATTAGAATTTTCAATCTCAAAACCGCTACTTTCATCGTAAGATAAAACAATCATAATTATTACCTCCTAATATGAATTATTATTACTTGTCCAAAAACAACCAGTATACTAATACCAACGCAGTGATTAGCGCAAGTGTGATAATTGTTTTTGTTACCAATCCGATCTGGAGTCTAACCAGCCAGTCTAACGCAGTCCAAAAAGATGCCCGATGAAAAGAAGGATATATTATTAATCAATCCTATCTCAACAATGGTTAATCATCAAAGGGATCACATCATACCGCCATTTATAGGAATTTTCAGGATTTTTCACACAATATCACTGTACTGTAGGCAGAAATAGACGAGGGGAAAAATGCGGCGGTTAGGATAGAATAATTCTTGTCAAATCCCACAGGCACCGTACTTTATAAATCAGTCTTTTATAATTATAATAGATTAAGTATATAAAATAAAGGGGATAATATTAACAAAATAAAGCGGCATGATTATATTAAAAAACTTTGCAATGATCTAAAATTCAAAAAAATTGATTCAGTTAAATCTGAACGCGAAAAAATTAATTTGCTATATTTTTTACAGATAGAAAAAAGTTCGCCGATCCTTTCAAGATATTTGTCCTCTTTCCCATCCCAAAGAGAAGAAAGGCTCATCAAGCAAATCTTTCTTTAACTTTTCGCTCACTATGTTTTTTCTTAGAAAAAATCGTTCCAAACAGAAAAGCCGCGCTTAGTCTGATGATTTAAACGCGACTTTCTCTTCGATTTAGAACTGTCTGCTAAAGGTAGCTCTTTATTTGCTTGTTATTTTTTTTATTAATATATTTTTGGAAAAGCTGTTCAAGCTCAATGCCCTTTTTTACGTTTTGCAAAGTACGTTGGTGGGCTTTTTTATTATAAATATTCAAGCCTTCCATATCATTACTTTCCAAGAGGTCACATAATTTGACTCTCGCTACTAAATGATTTTCCATTACGCGATCAATATAATCTTCGTAATTTTCATTTTTCTTCTATTAATAAGAGTGGAATTCATACTTTATTCCATTTTTATTACAAAGCTCTCTTAAAGCTCTACAGCCGCCTTTACCACTGAACTCACGCTTTATTGCTGCTTTAGGATCTTCTTCCCCATGAATGACTGCCAACAGTTTCTCTGTATTTTCCTTATCCAGATGATACCAATATTCATAATCGCTGTCTCCCCATATCTCATCCACAGGTTGGCCATAATCATGCCCTGACAATGTCAATTCGCCGTTTTGAAGATCCGCATGGACATGAATGTTAATACGCTCATCATGATAATTACAAAGAACTACACTTCTAAAGCTTTTCATAACTATTCCTCCTATTAATATTTAGAATACATTTGTTGCCGAATGGTTTCCAGAACGCTATTCATGTGATATCTGATCAGAAACAACTGATTAGCATATTGAGGATAATCGATCCTCGCCTTTTCTATCAAAGGATGAATGTAATTCTGTGTTTCCTTGATATACGCCGCCATATGTTCATCCGTAAAGCATGAGGCCATACCGGAAACATTGTTGCATCGGTCCAGCAATTTTACCATCAACGCGATTCTGTTTCGGCTGATTCCATCATAATAAGCAGAATACTCTTTTTCGGTTTTGTGAAACCCCTTCGGTTTGGACAGAATTCTTACTGCTTCTCTTGTCTCTTCATTGACAGGAAGCTCCTCATGTTCTACTTCGCAATCTTCGCATACATCATGCAACAGGCATGCAGAGAGCAGATTATCTTCTTCTAATCCTAGCGCCAAAGCATGACAGGTCATTAGCAGCGGATGATTAATATATGGTACCTGTTCATGACCATGACCGGGTTTTCGGGAGACGCCATAATGTTTTTCTTTAGCAAAAGCCAAAGCTCGTTTAGTCTGATATAAATGCATTGCGTTGCAATATGCACCCACATACGTGGTCATCCGCTCTTCATTGAACAGCCGATCGGAAAGGTTTGACGTCACCTCTTGTATTTTCTCAGATGGCTGCTTGCCGGAAAGCAACCAATCTGTCGTTACTTTATACAGTTCCGCGATCTCAGGAATTTTTTCCGTATCAGGAATAGCATTTCCACACTCCCAGGAACTGATTGATTGCGTCGTAATATTTAGTTTTTCTGCCACCTGTGCCTGCGTCATTTCACAATTTTTCCGGGCTTCGGCCAGGCGATATCCTAATTCTTCCATCCGTGATTGTCCTCCTTTAATTCTTTTGACACTCTCATTATAATCCGCGGATGCGCTGAGTGCAAACAGACAGTATTTTAATTCACCATGAAAGAAATCAATCAGCATTTGATAGGGAAAGCATCATTTTATTATTATCAACATCCTGATTGATAAGCATCCGCATATGTTAAAATAATAATCGCTAAGCATTGAAGCATGA
>CACZTE010000202.1 GCA_902784045.1 uncultured Eubacterium sp.
GGAAAAAACGTATCCGATGTTTTCGAAGGCCGCGAAGCCAAGGGAGACAAACACAGCGTAGATAATGCCGTCAAAGCGGTAGTTAAAAGCCGGATGATTCCAGGTGTTCAGACGCATTAAAACGTATTTTGATCCTTCTTCCGCCAACGCGACCACACCAAAGGCCATGATCAGATGGTAAATGCCCGTTCCCGGTGTCACACTTAAATCGAGAAGCGATTCTCCCGCCGTCTCTAACACGACGGAAATCAGCGCGGCGAGCACGCCCATGATAATCAGTTTGATGAGCAGTCCCGCGGGTTCTTTTTCCACGCGGTCTCTTCGGTAAACGGCAATGAGCAATATCAAAGCCGGCAACACCGCTGCCGCCAAATAAATGAGATAATTTGAGTCAAGGGAAACATTATTGAATATCATTGTCTATTCTTTCATATTAGCACATATTTGTCCAAGCGCTCAAAGGCTTCATTCATGCGTGATTCCGGCAGCGCCAGATTCAGGCGGATATGAGTGTCTCCGTGAAAAGGCCTGCCGTCCTGCCAGAGCACGCCGACTTCCTGACCGGCTTTTAAAACCGCGCCGACATCGGTATGGCGCGCTTCGCACCACTCGGCGAAATCGGGAAAAATCATATAGGTGCCCTGGGGCGGCGTGACTTTTATACCGGGTTTGGCGTTGAAATAATCACAGGCAAGCGTCACGTTGCGGGTAATCACTTCTCTTAAGGCATCGACCCAGGCCGCGCCGGTCTCGCTGTACGCGCCGATTAAGGCGTGCATCGACAACACGTTCATGCTGTTGTAGCAAGTTTTTGACGAAATGGCCCTCACGCGATCACGCAGCGTTTTGTTATAGACAATGTGATAGGATCCCACGAGTCCCGCCAGATTGAAGGTTTTGGACGGCGCGTAAAGGGCGACGGTGCGGTTTTTAGCGTCGTCGGATACCGATTGGGTCGGAATATGGGTCTGACCGGATAAGAGCAGATCCGACCAGATTTCGTCGGAAATGACGGTGACGTCGTATTGCCCAAAAAGCGCCATGGCGTCTTTCAGCTCGTCTTCGCGCCATACGCGGCCCGTCGGATTATGGGGTGAGCAGAAAACCACCGCGTGAATTTTATGCGCTTTTAGCTTAGCTTCCATGTCGTCAAAATCCATGCGGTAGATGCCGTCACTGTCTTTTTTGAGTTCGGATAAGACGATGCGATAGCCCGCGTCTTCCAGGGCGTGGGTAAAGCCGATATACGTCGGCGAATGGACAAGGACTTTGTCGTCCGGCGCGGCGGCGGCGCGCACAGCGGAGACGACCCCGCCCAAAACGCCGTTTTCATAGCCGATGGCCTCTTTGGACAGACCATCTACGCCGTTTCTCGTTTTTTGCCAATGGATAATCGCGTCATAATAAGCGTCTGTTGGTATAAAATAACCGAAAGCCGGATGCTCCGCGCGGTCGATGATCGCTTTGGTGATGGACGGCGCCGTGGGGAAATTCATGTCCGCCACCCACATGGGAATCCGTGAAAAGCCTTCTTTGAGCGGAGGAAATTCGGCAAAGCTCGCCGCCTCCGGATCGATGGCGACGGCGTCTTTTCCTGTTCTGTCCAAAATATCGGTAAAGTTAAAATCGTTCATGACGTTCCTTTCGCAAACGGCAAAAAACTCAGACCGTTTTCTCGTCGGTATCCTCTGTTATAACGGCCGGCACGGCAATGCCGAGATTCATTTCGATGGTTTCCGGGGCGCAGGCGACCAGTTCTTCTTTGGGGATTTTTTCCAAATAACGCACCAGATCGGCGTCGAGCTGAGTGCCGGCAACGTTTTTGATTTCAGTCATTGCCTCTTCGTGGGTTCTGGGTTTGTGATAGGGTCTTTTCATTGTAATGGTCGCATAGGTATCCGCGACGGCGATAATCCGCGCGCCCATGGGGATTTGATCTTTGGGCATTTTATAGTAGCCTTTGCCGTCCATGCGTTCATGGTGATATAAAATCCACTCGCGGATGGTTTCGAAGCTTTCCAGGGACGCGAGCACCTGCACCCCGATTTTGGGATGAGAGCGGATGGCTTCCCATTCTTCATTGCTTAAGCGGCCGGGTTTGTCCAAAATGGATTCGGGTATTCCCATTTTGCCGATATCGTGGAGAAGCGCGGCGAATTGAAGACTGACGAAGTTGACATCCGAGGTCATGGCATCCGGCAGATGACGATAGAGGCAGATGACGATATTTTGAACATAACGGCTGTGCCCGTTGAGATTGGCATCTCTGGCCTCTACCACGCTGATAAGTAATTCGGCCACGTTCATGCTTCGGGTTTTGGTGGTGTGAATGAGACGGAACATTAACGTTAAGATGATCGCGACGAAGACGCTGCCGCCAAACAAGATGCCGGCCATTAACAAATCCGGGTGTCCGAGAAACGCGATGCCCAGATAACCGATTAAGAAAAATATCAGCAGAAACAAACCGACCCATTGCCAAATGAGATTGTTTTTGCTTCCGCCGGACAGCACGTCTGTCATTTCTTTCATAAAGAGACGGTAGCGATAAATATTGGTCACCATGATGACGCTGCCCACCACAATCATGGCTATAATCAAAAATTGCATGTTCTCTCCTTTCTTCCGATGCCGAGGGTTATGCTTTGCCATGTTTAAAACGATCCGGAATGGTGATTGCCGACCAGTCTTGGCATCATCAGAAGTCCGTTTCTTGATGTCTATCGCGGCGTTTTTGTCAAATGGTCAGTGTATCTGCGGACAATCATTTCCGAATTATCAATTTTTATATCTAATATGACATTAAATGTATTGCTTTAAGTATTATACACTGTTTTTATTTTTTGGTAAAGTCAATGCTTTGGGCAAGTATTATTTTATAATTTATAAAATTTTTTCAAAAAATAATTGACATTTCATTTTTATGAGGATATAATTTACACGTAATTACTTTTTATCGCATTTTTAAAATATTTATTGTTTTTTGAGAGGTATGTTATGAATTTTAGTGAAAAAGTGCGGGATTCCCGTGCGCGTCTTGGCCTGAATCAGAAGGAGCTGGCCACCAAAGCCGGCATTTCTATTCGGATGATTGCCGCCTACGAAAAGGGTTCTTCTTTTCCACAGGCCGCCAGATTGTATAAGCTTGCCGAAGCGTTGGAGGTTCCCGTCGAATATTTGAGAAACGACGACGCCCAATTGGAGCCCCCGGAAGAAAAAAACAAACCCTCCCGCCGGCAATCATCCGGCAACGTGTTGGAAAACGGGATGGATTTGGAAAAAATGCTTGACGACAACCGCGCGCTTTTCGCCGGCGGCATGATTGACGATGAAGCCAAGGATATGTATTTTCAGGCCCTGATGCGCGCTTATTTGGAATGTAAAGACGCTGCCAAACTGCGCGATGCCTTAAATCATTCCCTCAACCGAGATTAAACCATGTACAAGCCTGTTCAAATTATTGAGGAAGTCAGGGCGCTTATCGAGCGTTACGGCGAACGGGATCCTTTGGATCTGGCCGATGTGATGGATATCCTGGTTTCCTGCGAACCGATGGGATTCGGCGATAATTGCTGCAAGGGTTTTTATGTGGCTTATTACGGCGTTCGCCATATCACCGTCAACGGCGACTTGCCGGAGGAGCTTAGGCGGGTGATTTTGGCCCATGAGCTCGGTCATGCCGTTTTGCATCGTCACGCCGGTCATCCGCGATTTGTGGATACCGCGTTTTTTGACAGCGTGGATCCCAAGGAGTATGAGGCTAATCTTTTCGCGGCGGAGCTTTTGCTGGATGACAGAGAAGTCATCGATACGCTGAAAGAAACAAATAACTTTTTCCAAACGGCGTCGGTGCTGAACGTGCCGTCGGAATTGCTTGATTTTAAATTCAGGCTCCTGAAGCACAAAGGATTTTCTTTGAATTCGCCGGTTACCGCGTCGGGAGATTTCTTGAGGCGTGTGCCCAATGCAAACATCGTCTGAGTCCAAAGGGCTGTCCGGCGCCGCGATTAAATGGCTGGCGCTGATCACCATGACCATGGATCACGTGGGTGTGCTGTTTTTCCCGAACGTCATTCTCCTTCGCGTCATCGGCCGTCTGGCTTTTCCCCTGTTCGGCTATATGATTGCCGAGGGCTGCGCCCATACCCACGACAAAGGCGCTTATCTTTCGCGGACGGCGGGCCTTGCCCTGCTTTGCCAAATTGTCTATTTTTTCGCCGAGGGCTCGCTGTATATGTGTATTCTCGTCACTTTCAGCCTTGCCATCGTCTGGATTATCGCCATTGACAGGGCGAAGGCCGATCCCTCCGCGCTGAGTATTGTCAGCGTCATCCTGACATCGGCGGCGGTTGTGTTTGTCTGCGTAGGTCTGCCGGCGCTTATGCCGGGCACGGATTTTTCGGTGGATTACGGCCTCTTCGGTGTGGTGTATGTGGTGTGCGTCTATCTCGGGCGGTCCAAAACCGAGAAACTGCTTCTTGGCGCCGCCGCGCTGATCGGCGTCGCGCTCACGTCGCCGATTCCTTTCGCCATTCAGATTTGTGCGCTGTTCGCCCTGATTCCGCTGTATTTTTATAACGGTTCACGGGGGAAATATAACATTAAACTTTTCTTTTATGTGTATTATCCGCTGCATTTGGCGGTTTTGGAAGGCATCTATATGCTGACAAGGCACATCGGCGCCTGACGACTGAAAAGTCTGATCATGACGGGCGCGCCCGTCAAACAGAAAAGCCCGAAAGCTGGGATTTTGACAGCTTTTCGGGCTTTTGCTTTTTTGGATGTGATGTCTGACGTGAATTCGGGTCAACCGTGAGTCACAATTGATTTTTTTGACCTCGGGCCTTTTTCCGTTTTTCGAGAAAATCAAGGGCCGCGTTCACCTTAGATGTGTCAAGTGACGCGTCACTGTCCGCGTTCTCTTGTTGTTTTAACTTTCTCTGAATCAAAAACAACATAATCGCCCGAAAGCGCCGGGATTTTAAAAGCCTGCGGCTGACTCTGAAAACTTTTTTGATGATTTTGATAACAATCATTGCAATCACTCCCTATTCGAATTTAAACGCGGTGAACGCGCCCGGGTTTTGCCCGCCGTTTTTTATATCGTAACATAAGCTGTCATTGCCGTCAAAAAGCCCGCCGGGTTTTAAAAGAAACATTAATAATCGGGTCTTTTCGCTTTCCCACGGTTATTCAAAATCACCCGCGAAAAAAAATTCCGCGGGTTAAAAAATCTCTTTTATATTTTGGTTTGTTGATTGAAAAACACGATTGACAGCGGCTTATTCTAAACCTTTTGTGTTGTCCGTCGATTTTGATACGGTACAACAACGCAGGCATGCCGTCAAACATTCCTCCGGCTTTTTGAGAAGCAGACAAGCGTTAATCAATTATCGGGTTTTCTGACTTTCCCAAGGCAGTTCAAAATCGTCGGAGAGGAAAGGCTCTCCCGGTCTTAACGCGTAATACAGCGGCATGCCGAGGCCGTAGCAGGCGATGACGGCGCCCACGGCGATATAAATCATGGACAAATACAAAGGCAGCGGCACGCCGTAGCCGTATTTTAAAATCAGCGGCACGACGAGGATGTTTAAGACCACGGTGGGCAGGGGCATGAGCCACGGTTTTTTGCGAAGGAGTCTCGCGCCGATGGCGCCGCCTAACGTGACCAGGCTGCCGGCAATAACGTCAATAAGGATGCCGCCGCCCACGGCGTTGGCGATGATGCACCCGATAAACAATCCGGGAATCGCCGCGGTAGTGTAATAGGGCATAATCATCAGCGCGTTGGCGACACGCACCTGAATGGGGCCGAAGGAAATGGACTGAAGCACAATACACAGCGCCGCGTAAAGCGCCGCGATGACTGCGGCTTTGGCGATGTATTGGATTCTGCTCCGATTTGAGTTCATGATGTTCTCTCTTTCTTTTGGAATAACTGTTTGGTTGTCATTGCTTTGTTGACAACGCCGGATCGGCGATGCCGTTAGCAGAGAAGGCTTTTTCCCGGTCGATACAGGTCGCGCATTTTCCGCAGGGTGTCTCCCCGCCGGCATAGCACGACCACGTGAGTTCATAAGGGACGCTGACGCTGAGCCCGATATTCACAATATCCGCTTTGGCACTGCCGATAAAGGGCGCTTCCACGGTGAGGGCATGGCCGCTGCCCTCGATGATCGCGTCCGTGATGGCCCGGTTAAAAGCCGGGGTGCAGTCGGGATAGGCGGCTCCCGCGCCGTCGTCGGCATGGGCGCCGTACCACAGGCTCTCACAGCCCAGGCTTAAGGCGACGCTGGCCGCGACCGATAAAAACAAACCGTTGCGGTAGGGCACATAGGTGCTGACCACTTGCGTATCGGAGGCTTGTTGCTGCTCGGCGTAGCTGCCTTCCGGCAGCGCTTCATCGGAGCCTTTGAGCAGGGATGAGCCGCTGTCTTTAAAAACCGCCGACAAATCGATGTGTTTTAACACAACGCCGTAATGGGCGGCAATGGCCTCTGCCGCTTGTATTTCCTTGTCGTGTTTTTGGCCGTAGCTCACGCAAAGCGCGGCTGTTTCGGCCCGGCCGTAACGCCGGACAGCCAGCGCCAGCGCCGTCGCGGAATCAATGCCGCCGCTTAATAGGATGAGTGCTTTCATGTTGACCTCTCTTTGATGCTGTGTCCAACTATTACTGGTGCGCCCAGTTAACGATGTAATCCGTGAACCGTTTGGACAAAGAGCGCTATCGGTTGTCCACTTTTTCCGGATACATGTCGTGGCGGCTTAAACGCTGCCACGCCGCCGCTTCCCAACGTGTGCCGGGTTTGCCGTAGTTGCAATAGGGATCGATGGAAATGCCGCCTCTGGGCAGAAATTTGCCGGTGACCTCAATGTATTTGGGATCGAGCAGCGCGATGAGGTCATTCATGATGACATTGACGCAGTCCTCGTGAAACGACCCGTGATTGCGGAAAGAAAAGAGATAGAGCTTAAGGCTTTTGCTTTCCACCATTTTGACATCGGGCACGTAGCTGATGGTGATGGCGGCGAAATCCGGCTGGCCGGTGATGGGACAAAGGGCCGTGAATTCCGGGCAGTTGAACTTGACGTAATAGTCATGGTCACGATGGGCGTTGTCAAAGGTCTCCAACAGCGACGGATCGTAATGCCCGGCGTATGTGGTGTCTTTGCTGCCTAAATGGGATAACGTCATCTGGGTGAACCTCCTTGATTGACGCTGATGGTATGTCATGGGATGATTGGTTTGGGTTGATCGACAAACCGTTTTGGCGAATTTTGCGCCAAAAGAAAAACGGCTTGCCTTTTCCGGCAGCCGTTTATTCACGTGGTGAATCATTGTCGCGCGCGAAAAAGCGTATTGAATACGCGCGCGTACAACAAACGGTCCCGGTTTTGATTGCCGGCAGGAAGGTACCAATGAACTGCCGCAAAAATGTTCTTTTATTATATCAGTCTGTTCTATCCTGTCAATGCTTTTTTGAGATTGGGGAATGATCGCCGTTTTTTCTTAACGTGTGGGCGTTGACCAATTTGAAAAGCTCGGAACGCGAGCCGGTGTTGATTCATGTCAGTGTTATGATTTTATCTTCAATCCTGTTTGCTATCATTTTCACTTGATTTGAAATGTGATCTCGCCATTGTTATCATCAAATGAAGGTGTCACGATGAAGTTTATCCTTTTCGATAGACGGTGGACGGTTAGCCCTCACCATTTTGTCCTTGACGGCAAAATCGGAGGGTTCGCGTCCCTCCGATCATATGAAACCCGAACGGGAATTCAATGAAAGGAGGGCGTTTTTTACGCTGACGATCGATAGCCTGATCGCGGTACTCCGCTTCGGGCTGACCTGCTTGACGATTGGTTATTCAATCGGTCGCGGCAACAATCACGCAAAAAAATAGCCGTCCAACTCCTAAAATTGGCGGCTACTTTGCTGTTCATCAAGTGCTAACCGTCTATCGGCGGCACCTCTTTTCATTTTGTATCATTATTCATCACCTCAATGGCAATTTGTCAAATGCAAAGCGCTATTTTAAGCTTACACCTGCTCGTCGTATTCCCCGTATTCGCATCCGGCGTTTTCCACATGAACGCGGTCGA
>CACZTE010000203.1 GCA_902784045.1 uncultured Eubacterium sp.
AGTAATTACTATCATGATAACCGCCACCAAAATCGGCTTAAACCATTTATATGTTATAAATTGCTTTGGATACGTCATATAATCATAACTTGATGACTCAGTGTGAGAATTAACGAAATGATTTGATTTGTTTTTTTCTTGTTCCACCATAGACCTCCCATCTAAATGAACAAAAAAATAGATTTCTTTAATCTTAACAGAATTATTTTTTTCTTTCAATATTTTTGTTTTGATGATAAAATAAAAAAGCTTGTTTTAAATAACCATGGATTACAGCTTGTTAATTATTAAAAATTGACTAATCAATATAATTCTTTTATAATTAAATGATTAAGGATAATGACGAACATTCATCAGGAGGAAACAATTTATTATGACAAAAATTTATGCCGATAGCACCTGCGATTTATCGAAAGAACTCGTAGCGCGTTATGACGTCACCATTGTACCCCTGCATACCATTTTAGACCAAGAAGACTATTTAGACGGCGTTACCATTACGCCGGACGAAATATATGCCTGGTCCGACGAACATAAAACCACACCAAAAACATCCGCGCTAAGTATAGAGGAAGTCATCATTAACATCAAACCTGTTTTAGATTCCGGCGATGACATTATCTTTTTCACTATTGCCTCGTCCATGTCCACCACCATCAATGTCATTAAAATGGCTGCTGAGGAACTGGACGCCGCTGACCGCGTACACGTGATTGACTCTGCCAATCTTTCCACCGGCATCGGCCTTCAAATCATTGCCGCGGCGGAAATGCTTCATGAGGGAAAAAACGCCGACGCCGTTGTCAAAGCAATCGAAGCCATAAAACCCAAGGTACGCGCGAGCTTTATTGTCGACACCCTTACCTATCTATACCGCGGAGGACGCTGTTCAGGGCTGGCTGCTATGGCCGGCGGTGTCTTGAAACTTCACCCCAAAATCGTCGTTGAGAACGGTGCTATGCGTCCGGACAAAAAATACAGAGGACGTATTGGCCGTGCTATTTTAAATTATGCTAAAGATATGGAATCCGATATTCTCTCCGCGCGTCCGGAGCATATCTTTATTACCCACTCCGGCTGTGACCAAGAGGTCATCAATGATGTTAAAGCCTATCTTGAATCCCTAAATCGGTTTAAGGAAATTCACATCACCCGTGCTGGCAGTGTCATTTCCTCTCATTGCGGTCCCGGTACTTTAGGCGTTCTCTTTATTGCTGAATAAAACCTATCTTTTTTCACGCCAAAGCAAATATCCTTCATCAGGCAGCAAATCGCGAATTTAATAACCAATAAAGATAAATAATTTTACAAGAGATTAGTTGATCGGCTAATCTCTTTTTCAATACTTTGTTGTCCCAATATTATATTAACCGATTTTTATCAAAACAAAAAAATACGCGGAAGCTCTAAAAGCCGCCGCGCTATCATTCTTTGCTTAAAAGTTTATCAATTCTTTTGATATGATTATTTCATCCGATGACGATCAACGTCAAACCGGGAGAAAATAATTTTGCCGTCATCAGCGTTCACAATGCCCGCCGAGCGCTCAGCCGCCTCAATATACGATGATAGCGACACATCGGTCAATCCCGGCGTCACAACACCACGATTTAAATGCTGCTCGACGATAAGGCCGTGACGCGTTGGGTCTACACATGAAGGATCTGCAATCACTTCCAGTTTGCCAAGCAAATCAACCACGATATCAATCTGACCGAGTTCTTCCGGTTCAATCGGCAGAAAACGAGGATCGAAGGATGCCGCTTCAATGGCATGATGCACAATTTCTGCGCACAGATTACTTCTCTCTGCAGAAAGGCTTCCGGCAGATCCGCGAATCTCTCCGTCCTTATATATCGTCACCATCACAGCGCCTTGCGTATTTTGAAGGTGCTCAGCCATCTGCAGGTCATCATGCTGTGAAAGATAATAATCCGGATCAAATTTCTCATTGTGGTGTATCCATGCGGCAATCGCGTTCATTGCCAGTCCGATAACCGCGTCATCCGCCGAAAGCGCTTTGACATATTTTGCTTTTCGCTGCTCTTCAAGCTTTGTCAAAAGACTTTCCGTTACAGGATCTTTTTTGGAAATATCATCGGCAATCCACGCGTTAACACATCCGATTCCAAGAGCTTCCGTTTCAGAAAAAATCATGCATTTCGTCGCTATACCGTCTTCAGATCCCAGCGCCGTAACAAGCGGTTTTAAACCGCATTGACGCACACGGCTACATTCTTCTGCCGGCATGGTTAAAATTGTTTCGTAGTCTTTATTTCGCAAAGACATGGCAATTTTCTGATTGAAAGCGCGAACATAACGAACATCCTCAGTGTTTCGATCGCGCGGCAAATGAGCCAAATCTCCCGATGCAATGATGACTGTATCATTACTTGCCGTTTCGATAGCCTGCCTTAAGATATGTCCGATACGGTACAATTCATAATAGCTTAAATCTCCGACAGTCAAATGAACCAGCTGATAATCGGGATATACTTTGTCAATGAAAGATAGCGGGACCAACGAACCGCGATCTAAAATCAAAGGTATTTCATATTCTTTAGCTACTCGGGAATTGACAAAAATATGCCGGCATCCCGCTTCATTAAATCTATCCCGAATTTCATCAAGCAATCCCATATCGCAAGGCTTTTCGATTCTCGAGCGCGCAACGCCGAAAACCGACATATTGCCCGAAAGCTTTGTATCATAGCTGATTGCCACTGCATCATCAAACACTGCGCCATGAGGTGTAATAATCACAATGGTATGCGGCTTTGCCTTCGCGACCGCAAGGGCAACATCTCTTAAGCCTCGTTCGGTTTGTTTTAATACTGTATCCTGATCTACAAGCGTTTCGGATAACATTTCCGAAAGGTGGCACGCCACCCCTATCCCTTTTAAATACATCAATTTTACCTTTATTTTCTGCTACATGGACTATTTTAATGAATATAATTTAACTCAAAACAAAGTCCGTTTGTCATGATACCGAAAAACTACCATTTCCAGACACGATATTTCAGAGAATATGTTCGAAATAGAGCAGTCAATAATATTATCGATGATTCTATTTTGTCGGCGTAATGGTCGGATTGCCTTCTTCGTCCAAAAGCACAGTTAAACCGGCACCGCCGCCGCCATAATAATACAGATATACAATCCCTGTCTCACGGTCTTCAATAAGACGGGTGCCGGAGCCGAGACCATCCGGCTCATCCAATACAATTTTAAAACGTGATTTGTGTTTTTTCTTTTTCATGGTTTTCCTTTCATTGGAATATATGTTTTGATGTCCTGTTTTGACAAACCATCTTTTGATATATTTTTCGTCAAATTATAATTTTCAAAAAATGAATGCTTTAATCGTTTCGTTCGTCAATGATGCGCACGGTTTTTTTGACTGATCGAGGCAAATTACCGATGGGCTCTGCTTTGGGTATAACGGTCACGCCAATCATTGATTTAAACCGTTGAACAACTTTGCGTTCAAGACTTTCATACGACGCGCCCTGTTCCGCTTCAAAACGAAGATAAATGCGGTCGCGCCCATCGGTATTGGCAATGCGCATAACATATTCACTGCTGACGCCATCGATACCCTTTAAGACGGATTCGATTTGACTGGGAAACATGTTGACGGCTTTGACCTTCACCATATCATCAGTTCTGCCCATAATCCGGTCATGACGCGGGTGAACAGACCCACAAGGACACTGTCCCGGAATCTTTCGGCTGATATCATGGGTTCGGTATCTGAGAAGCGGCGCGCCTTCTTTTTGAAGCGTGGTTAAAACAATTTCGCCGTATTCTCCGTCGGGAACGGGTTTTAACGTCTTGGGATCGATGATTTCCATATAAATATAATCGCTCCAATAGTGAATGCCCGTGTGATAAGCGCAGTCAATGCCGATGCCCGGTCCGTAAACCTCAGTCAGTCCGTAAATATCAAAAAGTTCAATGCCAAGTTCGTCGTGAATACGCCCGCGCATTTTATCGCCCCAGCGTTCCGAGCCGATGATGCCTTTAGTCAATTTGATTTTATCCCGCAGGCCGAGGCGATTGACTTCCTCCGCAAGGACCAATGCGTAAGACGATGTCGCCGTGATGACGGTAGCCTGTAAATCTATCATCATCTTCAACTGTTTTTCTGTGTTTCCCGGTCCCATCGGAATAGCCATAGCGCCCAATTCCTCGGCGCCGGCTTGAAAACCGATTCCCGCTGTCCATAAACCATATCCCGGTGTAATTTGAATACGGTCTTTTTTGGTAATACCCGCATAGGCATAGCAACGGGCAAACTGCACAGCCCAATCATGCACATCTTTTTTTGTATAAGGAATAATAACGGGATCGCCTGTTGTGCCGGATGAAGAATGGATACGCACCACTTCCTCATCGGGAACAGCCTGAAGACCAAGGGGATAAACATTTCTTAAATCATCTTTTTCACTGAACGGAAGATTTTCAAAATCCTCCATATTTTTCACATCGCGCGCGTCAATTCCGTGATCGGCAAAAATCTTTTGATAAAAAGGACTGTGCTCAGCCACTCGATTGACACAGGCGATGAGCTGTTCTGTTTGATTCATGAATTCTCCATATTGATTAGAATAAATTCAGTGCTTTAATCATTGTTTTCAAAGTTCCAATAGTCATGAATAAAAAACTCGTTCACCATGACCATCGGAAAAAACCAGCACTGAAAAAGATTTTTTCTATTATAACCGAATTTATTCGGTATGTATACTTTTTATGGTGTTTTTTTTATGAGACGCAAGATGCCGGTTTCCATACTGTAATTTAAATTTAACAGACGGGATGTCCCGTCATCAAAACGGATCACACCCTTTTCATCCTCAACACCGAGGACGACTCCGCCGCCGAACTGATTGTGTTCCACGCGCATTCCCGGTTGTAAACCGTGGTGTATCGTTTTGTTTCGTTTTTTACGAGAGCTTTTTCTTCTCGTTTGCCGGTTTTCTTTATTCTTTCTTCGAAAAGATTTGATCTTCGCTAAAGCTTTCTTGCTGTCTTTTTCCCGACCGGATTTTGGCTTCTCTGACATGTATGATCGGATAAATCGGGATATTTCCGGAGCACCGTGACTATTGTCGCACACAAAAGTCAAACGGCTTTTGGCGCGGGTCACGCCGACATAAAACAAGCGTATTTCTTCATTGAGAAGCTTTTTGGCTTCGGGCGTATCCTGTGTGGCTTCCGTCGGTGGAAAAATCCCCTCAACGCAATCGATAAGAAAAACATTGTCAAATTCCAAACCCTTGCTTCCGTGAACGGTCGATAAAACAACATGCCGCTCATATGATTTTAAAGGTTTTTGATGCGTAATGATTTCTTTTAGTTCATCCAATCGAAGGGCAAAATCCCTGCAATGATTACAGTTGTCCGCAATCACCTTTAAAATGTCAAGTTTTTGATAAAGCCCGTCAATCCGATGGCCCTGTTTCTCACGAAAATCCAGGTGTTCTTTGTATCCCATGACATCCAGAATATAGGGAATACATCGTCCGGGGTTCATTTTTTTCAGCCGTTTAAATTGGCGCCTTCGAGTCGCGATTTTATCTTTTTGCCATTCTGAAAAATCCGTAAAACTTAACAACGAATCAAAAACCGATTCTCCGTCGGATCTTAGAGCCAGCTTTTTCATTTGATCTTTTGAAATACCGAGATCCATTTTGTAATAAATGTCTGAAAATGTTTTGATATCGCTAAAATCCTCAGCCAATCGCATGAAACTCAAAATATCCCGCACAACAAAATGCGTGAAAAAAAGCGGAGAGTGCTCTCTAAACACAAAATTAATTCCCTTACGGTCAAAAAGATCCACCAAAGGTAGTGCTGATTCGTTATTGCGAAACAGCACCGCGGACTGCCCTTCGATGTTTTCAATGGCATTGATAACGTATCGATAGGCTGCGCTTTTGCCGGCAACTTTGACAAGATTTGTCTTTTCTCCTGGCTCGTTATCGGTCATCATGTGCTTATCGTAACGTTCGGTATTTTGGCGAATGACAGCGTCTGCCGCATCGACTAAAGCTTTCGTGCTCCTGTAATTTTGCGTCATTAAAAGCACATTTCCCTTCGGATAGCGCTTTTTAAACATCAACATCTCCCCCGGATCGGCACCGCGAAATCCGTAAATGCTTTGATCTTCATCTCCTACCATAAATAAATTGCCGTCTTTTCCCGCAAGCAGATAAATGATGGCAAATTGTACCGGTGATGTGTCTTGAACTTCATCGACATTAATATATTGATAACGAGAACGGTAATCAGACAAAAGATCAGGATATTTTTTGAGAAGCCGATACGCGTAGATGAGCATATCATCGTAATCCATTAGCCGATGGTCTCTTTTATATTGCTCATAAGCAAAATAAAGGGCAGGAAAATCCATCGATGCCACCTTGGTCTCTTCAATGGTTTTGCGGGATGCCATTTTATTTTTCATCAAAGAAATAGCAGTCTGCAGCGCCGCCATATCATTTTCGGAAATCGCTGTACGATATTTTTGATAGTAAAGCTTTCTCAAAATTGCCGCGCTGTCATTGGTCACATCAAAAGCGAAAGTATGATAATGCCTTTCATAACGTCTGATGACTGAAAGCGAAAAACTATGAATCGTCGAAAATGAGGGAATGACCTTCGCATCTTTAAAAACGGTTGAAAATCGCTTTTTCAAATCTTTTGCTCCGGCCCTGGAAAAAGTGACAGTCAACACCGAATTCGGGTCCACGCCCTGAAATAATAAAAATCCCAGTCGATAGATGATAACCGTTGTTTTTCCGCTGCCAGGCACCGCCAAAAGTAACGTCTGTCCCGAAGTGCGCGCGAGAGCGGCTTTCTGCTGCTCGTTTAAAACGATGGAATGTCCGGATAAAAAGGCATCAATGCTGTTCATAAAGCTCCTTTATCAATTCCATTAAGCGATGATGGATTCAGTTTCATCGCAAAAAGAATCTTTTCGCACAGAAAAACACCGAATCGATCACTCGCCAATCAATTCGGTGTTGAATAAATATTAAACTGTGTCTTATGGTAGGAATAAACAAAAATCAGTTTATCACTTACCGTAATAAATGCTGTCCAGAATACGGAGCATATCTTCACGGGTAGGTTTGATCGGATTGGTGGCTGTGCAAGTATCAATCATCGCCTTTTCAACCAATGATTCTTTGGATTCTAAATATTCCCCTTCGTCGATTCCGAGATCTTTTAAGCACAGCGCCATGTCCATATCCGTGGAAAGCTGAACAATCATACGGATTAAGGTTTCCGTAGCGGTCTTTCCGATTTCCGGAGCCAGACCGATCGAGTGAAGCAGACGCGCATAGAGATACGCGGCGCGTTCATCGGTGCTGTTATAGGCGATCACATACGGCAACACAACCTGATTGGCAAGGCCGTGGGGCAGATGCCATTTGGCGCCGATGGCGTGAGCAAAGCTGTGATTGATACCGAGGCCGGCGGAATTAAACGCAATCCCAGCCATACAAGACGCGATTTGCATACTGGCTTTCGCATCAAGATTATGACCGTTCACATAGGATTCTTTGAGGCTCTTGAAAACGAGCTCTGTCGCTTTGGAGGCATAGCTTCTGGAGAAAGGATTATTATTAAGAGAAATATAGGATTCGATGGCATGGGTCAAAACGTCCATACCGGTCGCCGCGGTGGCTTTAGGCGGCAGACTTTCAATGAGCTTGGGATCCAAGATTGCAGCGTCGGGCATCATCAAATCACTGACAAGCGCAAGCTTGCGCTGGCTGGCTTTGTCGGTGATGACGGCGTATTCCGTTACTTCGGAGCCGGTGCCCGCCGTGGTGGGAAGGGCGATAAAATACGGTTTTGTGATGAATTTGTCATCAACAAACATATGCATCAAATTATTGCAGTAATAGATGATGGCTTTCGCCGTATCGATAGCCGATCCGCCGCCAAGCGCGATCAGCGCGTCGGGTTTGTCATGCAAAATGCTAACAAGCCCACGTTCGACGATATCTGTCGAAGGATCAGGCTCTACGTCGGAAAATACATGAATCTTGTTGACACCTTTTTCCTCAAGTACATCGGTTATCATTTTGAGCAGGCCGAATTTAACCATACCCTCATCGGTAACGATACATACTTTTTTGAATTCGTGTTCGGTGATGGCATTGATGGCACCAACACCATAATATATAACCGGTTTTACTTGAAAATGTCTGATGGTATCCATTTTGCTCATTGTTTCCTCCTATCGGCTTTATGCATAGCCACAAAAAAATTTATGTCATAATAATCCTTTTGATATTATAACAGATTAAGCTCAAAAAAAATAGACGCGGGCAAATATTTCCCACATCCTGACAACTTAATGAGGCTTTGCATCATTCCTGATGGTTTTCATATTGTTTATAATCGCACTTTATGATGCCGAATCTAGAAAAACAAAAGATGATAACTGTTTAAAAAAACAATTGAAATAATTATCATCGCCGGATTTATATCGAAAAAAGCACACCCCTCATTGAACGAGCCGACACGCGCGTTACCCGAATCAGCAGCTCCGGTCAGATGGTCCTCCGGCACATAAAGTGACTCGCTTACTGCTGCTTCCTTCCGGACCTGACAGGGTTCACGAGGCTTTATTGCGAAGGGTCCAACCTTCAACACCGCCTTTTCGGGGCAGGCCGCGCCCCGACCCGCCCGCTTTGGGGAATTCAACCCTGCTATAGCGGATTGCAGGTTACAGAGCACCGCTACCTCTCCGTCTAGTGCGAA
>CACZTE010000204.1 GCA_902784045.1 uncultured Eubacterium sp.
AATGGTATGATGTTCAATCCATCTGGGCGTCACATCATCATATCCGAGACCCGCGCCGCCTACAATAGGCAATGAAACAAGGGCAAGTCCGACAAAAACCGCGACAAGAATAGCAATGATATGACCGCGAAACAAATTTTCGTGATCAATGCTTTGCTCAATATAAGGTGTGGTTTGAAATTTTTTGTTGTATAATGTCTTAAGTTTTTTCATACCTTCCCCCACTCTTGCGTAACCTTTACAAATTTATATTATAATATAACATAAATCGATTCATGATACAATAAGAGTGAACAGAGAATCCATTATAAAAAAATTAATATACCCTACCGTAAAATCAAAATAGAAAGCGAAAACGAAAATGCAAAACTACCGTACCGTTTTAAAACCTATCGAAACAGAAACAATCATCAAAAAATCCCGTTTTATCGCCCGGGTTTATCCTGTACAGAACGAAGATGAAAGCAACACAATTTTAAACACCGTCAGAAAAGAGCATTATAAAGCGACCCACGTGTGTTCAGCTTATGTTTTGGAGGGCACCCCCGAAAAAAAGAAAGCGTCGGATGACGGCGAACCCTCCGGAACGGCGGGAAGGCCGATATTAGATGTCATTGAACGTAAAAATCTTAAAAACGTCCTCGTCGTTGTGATTCGTTATTTCGGCGGGGTTAAGCTCGGTGCAAGCGGCCTTGTCAGAGCATATGCCGGCGCCTCTGCGGAAGTTCTGTCTAGTGCGGACGTCATCGAAAAAACACTCTGTGATACCCCCAAGATTATCATCGATTATCCACAGTACGGTGGACTTGCGAGTAAGCTTACCGAATGGGAAACTGTCCCCGTCAACGAGATTTTTGAAGATAAAGTTACCCTGTCTTTTGAAATTCCTGTCTCGGAGACCGAATCCTTTCATCAAAAACTGATCGATACGTTAAATGGCAGGCTCAAGTGGTCTCTGGGCAATCAGAAGGTTGTTGACAGGCCTGTCGTCAATGAGCCGCTGTAATCACTCGCCCTATGACATTCTTAACTTAAAAAACGCGCGCAGACTTTGCTGGCAATAATCAAATACAAGCATAGCTATTTTGACTTGTGCAAGACGCCAAAAAAGTCCGTATCGGCCAAAAGCCGATTCGGACTTTTTATGTTTGATTAAATTAATCAGACTGCCGTTTGCATATTTGAGCATTTCCACGTCAAATGATAACAGCAATCCAGCCATATAAACTCAATTATATTAGAGTAAGCTTCTGAAAAGTTCTGCGATTTCTTCTTCGCTGGTGTCTCTGGGGTTACCGGGGCAACAGGCATCCGCAAAAGCATCTTTAGAAAGTACAGGAATATCTTCTTCTTTGACAATGCCTTTGAGGGTGGATTCGATACCAACATCTTCGGAAAGCTGCTGAACCGCGTCGCAAGCGGCTTTGCGATATTCTTCCTGAGTCATGTCATCGACGCCTTCAACACCCATCACGCGAGCGATTTCGCGATATTTTTCACCGGTGTATTCAGCGTTGTAACGCATAACGGTCGGGAGTAAGATCGCGCAGGCTTTACCATGAGGTGTGTCATAGTGAGCGGATAATGTGTGAGCCATGGAGTGGTCAACACCAAGACCGACATTGGAGAAGCCCATACCGGCGACATATTGTCCGAGTGCCATGCCTTCACGACCTTCGGGATCATTTTCGACAGCGCCACGGAGTGAACGAGCAATGATTTCGATCGCTTTAATGTGGAACATATCAGAAAGTTCCCATGCGCCTTTGGTGATATAACCTTCAATGGCGTGAGTCAAAGCGTCCATACCGGTTGCGGCGGTAAGCGCTTTAGGCATTGAGGACATCATATCGGGGTCGACAATCGCGACAACGGGAATGTCGTGGGGGTCAACGCAGACAAATTTACGTTCTTTTTCAACATCGGTGATAACGTAGTTGATGGTGACTTCCGCAGCTGTTCCGGCTGTTGTGGCAACGGCAATTGTGGGAACGCAGGGATTTTTGGTCGGAGATTCGCCTTCCAATGAAAGGACATCTTCGAATTCAGGGTTAGTAATAATAATACCGATCGCTTTAGCGGTATCCATGGAGGAACCACCGCCGATGGCTACGATACAGTCCGCTCCGCTTTCTTTGAATGCGGCAACACCGGTCTGTACATTTTCAACTGTCGGGTTAGGTTTGATATTATCATAAAGTGTATACGGAATTTCCGCTGCATCAAGTAAATCGGTAACTTTTGCGGTAACGCCGAATTTGACGAGATCGGGATCGGAAGTAACGAAAGCTTTTGTTAATCCTCTTGCTTTAATTTCCTGCGGCACTGCT
>CACZTE010000205.1 GCA_902784045.1 uncultured Eubacterium sp.
AAGGTATTGGTCTTTGAATCTTTGTCTGTGAAGAAAGCTAATGTGCTTCCAACCACACCGATGACCGCGATGAGCGCGATTGCCGCAACAACGATTGCGATTTTTTTAGATTTTGCCATTGTTCTTCTCTCTTTCTTTTAGAATTTTTGAATAAGTTTGTGGGGCCGCAAGGGACAATATTTTTAATGACGTTGAGCCATCATTAACAAATTTGGATATTTCATGTCCGACCTGAGAGGTCTGTCCTTATCTTGATGGTATTCTATCAGACCGAAGTCACACCGGAGTCACATACGAAATTCTTTTTTGAAAAAATGTGACTTTTTTAATTGCTGTTTCCAAAAGCTAATTGTTGAAGCTCTTCTCTTGCTTGCTGTTCAGTAATGTTTTCTGCTTGGACACCGTATCCCTGCACATCAATGGCAAAGGTCGGCAGTTTTCCGTCAATCAATTCGATATCTCCGAATGCGATCGGCACTTTCGTGAACAACGCTCCGGTTGATTCATCTTTAGCCAATTTTTTGGTCTTATACATATAAAGCTGTCCGTTAGCACCTTGGTCTTGTACAAGATCCCAGTTTTTCGTGTCAAAATCGAGTCCGCTATTGGTCAAGAGTTTGCTTTGAAAATCCGAATAACTCATGTAATTATTATTCAGGCTGTATTTGACTTTAATCGCCACCCATGCATCCGTTTGATCCGTATTTGTAACCTTCGGATCTTTGGGAATGACATCGCCGGGGCCGTATTTTTCCGCCATTGCTTTACCGGTACTATCCCAAGTAGGCTCTGTCAATTTAACCGTTACGCTACCGGTGGAAAACGTGTTGGTTTTTGTACCGCCGTCGGCTGTAAAATAAGCCAATGTGGCTCCGGCCGCTATGATGGCCGCGGCTGCGACGACGATAATAATCGCTGTGATCTTTGTTCGTTTACTCATCGTTCAGCCTCCTTATTTTTTACCTAATACTTCATTCCAAGCTTGTTGATAATCGGCGCGGACTTCGTTTCCATCAGCGTCTTTCGTGCTGTGCTGTCCTGCCGCGATACCTTCGGTGAGCACTTCCAGTTCAAAATGCTGTCCTTGGGGAATATCACCGCTGTAGGCAACCGCTGACAGCAAGACACTTGAAACTTCGCCGGGTTTAAGGGCTTCCTTATAGTAATAGTAGGTTTGATCTTTACCGTTGGCATTAACTTTTTGAATGTCCCATTTTTCTTGCGTGTCGTTTGCGAGAGTGTAAACAACTTGGTCAGGATTGAGATCGACCGCTGTCTGACCGGCATAACCTTCTTGGTTATTGTCATCGTAGACCAGCTTGGGAACCAAACGAACACGCACATAAGTGTCAACTGTGTGATATTCGTTGGTGTCTTTGTTTTTGATACGGACAATTTTGGGAACTTCCAAACCTGTTGTGACCGATTTGAAAGTCACGATGTTGCCGCCACTTGTTTCATCTTCGGATTCTTTATTGTTTATATCCACTTGAGAATCATTTTCGATGACCGAAATGTTAACAGCGGCGCCTTTAAACTCGTTGTGCACCTCATTGGTTGTGCTGGAGAAATAAGCTAAAGTCGCACCGCCGCCGATCGCCACGGAAACCAGCACAATAGCAGCTATTACGATACCTTTCTTGTTTTTGATTTTATCCATAAAACTCATTTCTTCTTTCTCCTTTTTTGTTTCTCTTCTTCATTCTTGTTTTCCTCGGCGTTTTCTTTTTTGTCGTCCGAAAAAAGGAAATCAGGAAGGAATGTTAGAATCAACACAATCAATATGACACAGACCATAATGATGATGCCTGAGGTGCTGGACGCGTACACCGCTAAATATCCCAGCAACGGGAGGCTGAAAACCGGTTTACCGACGAGGTTGGCGAACGCGACGCTGCCGCCGTCGGGCACATCGTTGTTGTCCCCTTTGGTGTAGAAGCATTGATTGGCGCTGTCGATGGCGATGACTCTATGGGTGACCATGGTATTGTCGTTGATTTTGAAAGTAATCGGATCGCCTTGTTTGATATTTTCAGGCGTCTCAGACTTTACATACAACATGCTGCCGACATGATAGGTTGGCTCCATGGATCCGGAGAGGACGGCCATTGGCGTGATACCGAGAAATCTCGGCACAATCAAAAGCGCTGCCAAGACGATGAGCAAAACCAAAATTGCATTTGTAAATATTTTATATACTGTCCGCATGCCTGACCTTTCTGATTATTTCGTAAATAATCTTTTTATCCATAATTTATCTTATTCGTATTATAAGCAGGTATAGTCACATCACGGTCACATTCAAATTTTTTTTATTTTTTTTTGTTGTGACTGTGTGATTATAACAAAAAATCAACAAAACCGTCAAATAATCGTCTCTGTTTTTCGTTTTTGATGGGAATTTCCCGTGTAAAAGAAAAAATTCAACAACCAACCGTCAAAAACAGATTGGCCGGGCCGAATCAAACAAAAAAAATTTGTGACCGCCCGCCTCGCGTCAATCATACGGCGTTTTTTGGCGCGCGTTTTTTGGGGCGGTTTGCCGTGGAGAAATTTTTCGATAAAAAGCAACGCCGCGTTGATTGTTTTTTTAAGCGCGTTACGCATTTTCAAAACGGCTTTTGTCCCGCGCGATTATTTTTCTACATAATATATTAGAGATTTTATATGATAAGCGTCCTTTTTTAATATTTCCCTTTTTTCCTTAAAAACAATCCTGTTTTTTCAGAACAAAGCCCGTATATTTTTGTTTAATTTGCATTTTATCACTTCAAGCTATAGAAAAATTCGAGAAAAAAGTTATAATAAGAATATGTCTATTGAAATGATATTTTGGGTTATTGTTGATTTTTCATCGATTTTTTAACATAGGCCAAAACATATTTGACGTATGTTAATCGCGCGGCCCGCTCAGACCGCAAAGGAGGCTAAAATATGAGTGAACAAACGCGTTCCAATTTACGGGTATTGTTTTTAATGCTTGCCGGTATCGCGCTCAATTTAGGACTGAATAAACTAATCGGTCAAACCGGGCTTCCCTTTTTCTTTGACACGATCGGTACGATTCTCGTATCGGCGCTCAGTAGTTTTGTCCCCGGGATCACCGTGGCCATCGCCACCAATCTGCTCGCGTCTATCGGCTCGCCCACAACGGCCTATTACGGCATTTTAAATGTGCTCATCGCCGTCGTGACCGTCTTTTTCCGTAAAAAAGGCTTTTTTAAAAAATGGTATATGATTCTGCTCTATGTGCTCATCATTTCTTTCATCGGCGGCGTGCTGGGCGGCATCATCACATGGATTGTCGACGGAACCGCTGTCGGCGGCTTTCACGGGCCATTTGTCAATACCCTTGCCGGATACGGCATCCCGCTCTTCCCGGCAAACATCATCACGGCTTTTCTTGTCGATCTCGGCGACAAAGCCATCAGCACGGCAGTCGCCCTGGGCATCTATTTTATGATTCCCGACTCCGTCAAACAAAAAGTGAAATTCAGAGGTTGGAAGCAAACGCCCCTTTACGATGATGATCTTTACGCCATTAACCACACGGAATGCCGCAGCACTTCTCTGGGAACGCGCATTATCATTGTCATCATGGGAGCTTGCCTGGCCATCGCGATTGTGATTACCTACATCAGCTTCATGCTGTTCCGGCAAACGACCATCGACGAACACGCCAAAAACGCCAAAGGCATCACCGGCATCGTCTCCGACGCCATTGACCCCAATCAAATTGATGATTATATCAAAAACGGCGAAAACGCCCCGGGCTACAAAGAAACCGAAGATCTTTTGTATAAAATCCGCGACAACACGCCGGATATCCTCTATCTCTATGTTTACCGCATCGAAGAAGACGGCTGTCACGTGGTGTTCGATCTTGACACAAAAGAAACGCCCGGCGGCAATCCCGGAGATATTGTTCCCTTTGACGAGAGCTTCGCGCCCTATCTGCCGGCTCTATTAGCCGGCGATTACATCGATCCCATCATCACCAACGACACCTTCGGTTATCTGCTCACCATTTATAAACCCATCTATGACAGCAAAGGCAATTGCATAGCTTATGCCTGTGTAGACATCTCCATGGAAGATCTGAGCATTTACCAAACCGATTTTATCATGAAGCTGCTCTCCTTGGGATTCAGT
>CACZTE010000206.1 GCA_902784045.1 uncultured Eubacterium sp.
CGCGGCTGTCGCCGCCGTGGAAGAACGGGCGGAAGCTCTTGTGCGCCCCGATGAGGAAAACGACGGTTTTGTCGCCCATATCATGGGAGAAACGACGTCTTTTTCGGATAAAGACGCCGCCGTGGATTTCGCGAAAGATGCCGTCAAACAACGCGTGAGCGCCCTTGCCGCCGCCCAGGGCGTAAGCAATCCCACAGTGAGCGTGGATGTGAAAGACATTGAAAACCGCACATCCTGGAAAACGGAATATATCAAAACCGTCATCCATGCCGTTGCCAAGGCCGCGCCGACGCGAACCGTCCGTGAGGAAACGCGGTCCTACGACTATCATCTGACGGGAAATTAAACCCCGTCTTATAAACAGGCGTTTTCGGCGGATTTTATCCGATGACGCCTGTGATCATCGTCATGAAATGGCAAAAACTGCCGGCCAATACAAAGCAGTGAAACAGTTCATGGGAGCCGAAATTGGGATATTTCCCGCCGAAAACCTGAAATTTCAGCGCGTAAATGACGCCGCCGACGGTGTAGAGAATGCCGCCTGCCAATAGCCATAAAAACCCCGTCATGCCGAGGCCTGTGACAATTTGCGGAAGGGCGAAAAGACAAACCCAGCCCATGGCAATGTAAAGCACCGAGGAGACCCATTTGGGACAGGTCACCCAGAACATTTTGAAAACAAACCCTGCCAGAGCGATCCCCCACACCAAAGCCAACATCACGGGACCCGCGCCCTGCCATAGGGTGATGGCGCAAATGGGTGTGTAGGTGCCGGCAATCAGCACGAAAATCATGGTGTGATCGATTTTTTTAAGAATCTTGTTGACGCGGGGATTCACGTCAAAGGTGTGGTATGAGGTGCTGGCGCCGTAAAGGGCGATCATGGACATCATAAAGACGGCAAGGGCAATCATCGCCGATGTATCCATGCCGCGGGACGCCGAGTAAATGAGTAAAAAAGGCGTCGCGGCGATGGCCAGTAAAAATCCGATGAAATGGGTCAGCGCCGAGCCGGGATCTTTGACGCGAAAACCGCCGGCAACGGTTTTGGCATTGGTCTTTATGCGATTAACAGGTGTGCTGTAGGCAATCATGACAACCTCCTTAACGATCAAGAAATCTTTTTAACGGTTTTTCAAAAACCGTTTATAGGTTAATTTTAACCGATGTTTCTTAGCTTGTCAACGGTTATTCAAAAACCGATTATGTGTTTATCATTGACATGTTATCTGATTATCGTTATACTTTTTTTACCGCCAATCACGATAAGGAGAATCCCATGGATCCCAACACTGTTTTAGCCTTTCATCTGCCCCGCTATTTTGAAATCCCCGATGTCGGCCTCTATCTTAAGCAGGTGGTCAAATACATCAACGACATCCTTTCCCCTCTGGGGCTGCCGGAAATGACCGCGTCGATGATCAGCAATTATGTCAAACAGGGTTTGATTGACAAACCTGTCCGCAAGCAGTATGACCGCGCACTGATCGCCAACATTATGGTGGTCGCCTTCACCAAATCCATTTTATCCATGGATGACATCCGCAGTTTTTCGTCTTTGCTGTTCAACGGCGAACCTTTTGACCAAGCTTATGACGATTTTTGCGCAGCGGCGGAAAATGCCCTGACCGAGGTGACGCAGGTCAATGAAGACCACATCGCCCGGCGCGATGATCTCATCCAGGCTGTTGTCCGCGCCGGTGCCCGCCAGGTCTATTTAAACGACGCTTTTCAAAAGCTCAAGCATTCTTAATTTCCGGTAAGGGAAAAGTCATTTATGATATTTATTTGGATTCCCTTTAAAAAAAGAATACGGAAAACCGCTTGATTTAGCGGTTTTTTGACTGTAGTGTGCCATTTAGTGTGCCAATTTGATTCTTATTTTTGAAAGAATCTTTCTACGTTCTTCATCTCTCTCACTTTTGTCTCCTCATTAACATGGACATATAAATTCATCGTAATACTGATGTTTGAGTGTCCAAGAATCATTTGTAATGTTTTAGGAGACATTCCGGCTTCTACGCATCTCGTCGCAAACGTATGTCTAAGTGAATGCATACTGATAAGAGTTATGTTGTTGTTTTTACATATTCTTTTTATAACAATGTTATATAAAGCGTTGTCTGCTAGTTTTCCGTTTTTTGTGACAAACACAGTTTGTTTTAATTCTTTGGGAATATTTTTAATTTTTTTGTTACTTCTTTTTCGTGCCTTTAAAATATTCACAGCTTCTTCTGTCAAAGGTATTACGCGTTTCCCACTTTCCGTTTTAGGTTCTCCAAAAATCCATTCATGATTTAACTTATAAACAGTCCGGTTTATTTGGATTTTTCTATTTTTAAAATCAACATCATCCCATTGCAAGCCTCTCAATTCTCCTACGCGTAATCCCGTTAACAACACAAAGCGAAATTCTTCGTAATAATCTGTTCTTTGCGCAGCATTTAAAAATGTCTCTTGCTCTTCATAGGTTAGCGCAACACTCTTTTTTCTCGCCTTACCTAAGTCTTTTAACGACATTTTTTTTATTGGGCTTGCCGTAATTACATCTTGTTCAATCGCGTAATTAAAGAGATCAGAAAAAACATAATGCACATGATTTATTGTCGTCCTAGAATATCCGGATTCTTTCAAACTGAAGATTATGTTCTCATAGTCTTTATAGGTGATCTCCGATAGCGTCAAACTGCCTACTTTAGCTTTTAGTATTTTGTTGTAAAAATGCCGGTAATGATAAGCTGTACTAGGTTTCACAATTTTCTCTTTACGGGAAATCCACTCATTGAACCATTCATCCATTAAAATATCCGCACCGGCTGATAATTTAGAATGCTCATTTTTATAGGTTTCTTCCGCTATCCATTTTCGACATTCCTGAAGCTTTTTAAATCGCTTGCTTACTCTCTTTCCAAAACGATTTACATATCGCGCTGTGTACAATCC
>CACZTE010000207.1 GCA_902784045.1 uncultured Eubacterium sp.
ATGATTCAGGCGGCCATTACCCGCGGGGAAAACATTGCGGGGCTCACCATGCTCAAGGCGCAAAATCCCATCTTTATTATGACAGCAGAGAAACCCGTTTCATAGAGATTCATACAATTAATATTTTCCATACCGTCACCTAAGTGACCAATTCCAAATATGATTTTTGATTGAAAAGCAAAGCCGCTTTCGTAAATTGCGAAGGCGGTTTTTTTGATATGACCGGCATGCTAAAAATTTTGCGGGGAAAGACTTCGCATCGAATCGACTGATGCCTGTGTTACTCTTGTGCGAAAATCGAACGGTCATTCGTGACGCGAAACAGAGATTTCATTCTATCAACTGTCAATAGCTTTAGATTTTTTAAAATATGGGTCCTTTTTGTAGACACAGAATGTCTCTTTTATGTCTTTGAAGATAGTAGAATATCAAAAAAACATTTCAACATGTGATTTTAAATCATTATAGACATTCAATTTAACAAAAAGGAGGTCTCTTATAAAAGAAAAAGGAAAAGATTGAAAATATCCAACAACGGTTTTAGAAGTAAAAATTACGATAGATGAAAGAAAGGGAATCTCGTGAAAGTAAAATCGAAAGTTTTTTCAAAATCAAACATTATATTGGGAGTGCTGATTGCTTTTGCAATGGTTGTTTTGGCTGTTCCTGTTTTCGCGGAACAGCCCGTTACAGTCACCGTCCCCGAGAATTCAGAACACGCAATTTTTGCCGGGTCAATCCAAAAAGTCAAGCCATCGAAGGTATTGTATTCCTTGGAATTCACCGAAGTCATCTATAACGGTTCGGAATAAGAACCGGTCATCATCCCGGCGCAAGGCGCCGGAGCTGTGAAAGCGGTGCATTATTACTATGTTGTAGATCCGGTAAAGCGGTTTTATGTTGATATTCAAGGAAAACCCACTCAGGCTGGAAGATATATTGTGAAAATTGACACTGACGAGAACGTGAATTTTAGAGCGACTAATAATCTAGAAATCGGCGCTTTTACCATCGTAAACACAAAATAGACAAATGATTTTGACATCATCACTTGCGGGATAAATATTGCCACCCTGACCATGTTCAAAGCGCAAAATCTATTTTTGTTATGACGGCGAAGAGGTCTGTTTGTAGAGAAAAACATATTGCATCTTGAAAAGATCCGCTGAAAGGCGGATTTTTTTATCGAGAGACAAATCAAGGTATTTACTTTAAATGATTTTTTTATCGATCAATCAAAATAGGTAATAAAATCATCATTCAAGGTTGAATGGCTTTAATATGCTGTTCGGCCTTTGCTTATGATCGAAAAGCGTGTCTGCTTGGTTTGGGATACCTTTTTTTGGTTTCTATTGCGTTATACAGGATAAAGTGGTCACGGCTATAACCTTGTGATATAATAATGTATATTGAAAAATTTATCGAAATGAATCGGTGATTTTTTGTGTTCACCGCGTTTTTCGTTGTCGCAGGAAGAGAACCCGGTCGATTTTTCAGAGTACGTTTTGCGGGCAAACTGACTATTTGATGAAAGATGAGGTTGAGATGATTAGACCGATGCAAAAAAAGGATTGTTCGGTTGTTGCTCGGTTGTGACGCAATGATTTGAATGTTCCCATCGCGACGGACGAAAGTGTCCGTCGTATTTTTGAGAAAATGAGCGAAGACAGCCGTTATTTTACCTATGTGGCTGAGGAGGACGGAATTGTTGTCGGATTTATCACCTGTGTTGAGGTCTTGTCTTTCGATGATCCGGATGACTATATCAAAATAAACGGGATTGCTGTTTTGCCGGAATACCGGCGCCGAGGACTTGGGCAGCAACTGACAGAACGCGCGGAACAGGATGCGCGTCACAGAGGCGCGAATTCCATCGGCGCTGCGACAAGTTTAAACCGCACGGGCTCACAGGCTATGTTGAACAAGTTCGGGTATGAAAAATTCGCTTTCTGGTTTCACAAGAAGTTTTCAGTTAAGTGAGCATCCAAATCTATGATTTGGCACATGTGAACTTACCCTGCAAAGCGAGTGGACTGGAAGAGACGGCGTAATTAG
>CACZTE010000208.1 GCA_902784045.1 uncultured Eubacterium sp.
CGCCCCGTCCATCGCGTCCACTGACGCGCCCTGTTCCGCCCTGTCCGTCATTTACACCGATGACGGCGTCTTCGAACGCTATCTCGTACTTCCCAAAAATCCGGAAATGGTCATCATGGACACCGATGTCATTAAAGAAGCACCGGTTCGTCTCTTTGTCTCCGGTATGGGCGATGCCATGGCTACCTATTTTGAAGCACAAGCCACCTATGACGCCAACGCCTGCGTCATGTCCGGAGGTCACGTCACCAACTCCGCTCTCAAACTTGCCCGTCTCTGCTTTGACATTTTGATTGCTGATGGTCTCAAAGCCAAACTCGCTGTCGACAAAAAAGTTTGTACTCAGGCAGTCGAAAACGTCATTGAAGCCAACACTTATTTAAGCGGTGTCGGTTTTGAAAGCGGCGGACTCGCGGCGGCTCACGCTATCCACAACGGCCTCACCGTTCTTCCTGAATGCCATCACATGTATCACGGCGAAAAAGTCGCTTTCGGTACCTTGACCCAGCTCGTTCTCGAAAATCGTCCCATGGAAGACCTCGAAGAAGTCCTCGATTTCTGCTATGCCGTTGGTCTCCCCGTCACATTAGAACAGCTTGGTGTCGAAGATGTCACCGAAGAAAAAATCATGGCCGTAGCCGAAGCCTCCTGCGCCGAAGGCGAAACCATCTTCAACATGCCCTTCGAAGTCAACGCCGACAGCGTCTACGCGGCAATCATGGCAGCTGACGCTATTGGCCAATCCTATTTAATGGAAGATTAATCCGGTGCTCGACCAGCGTGACGGCATTTGACCGATTTCGTGTCAATCCCGCTTCACGCGCTGTTATCACCATCAAAAAAACCGTCGGCAGCAACCGGCGGTTTTATATTGCGAAAAATCCGAAACAGCCCTTCAATGAAAACGCCTTGATTAATTGGTGTGTATGGGACAAAGGATAAAAAAGCAAAAAAATTCGCCGGCAACGATATGCTACCGGCTATAATAAGGAAAAGAAATGAAAATGTTGAGGATAACCCTCTAACAATTACAATATTAATTATAATCATATTCTCCAAAAAGTCAATCGTTTTATTAAAAATTGTATTATTATTTGTGCATTTTTTTAATTACCACTCAAAATTGTCAGTGTACTGGCCTCTCCGATTATCAAAAAGTCAAAATGTAATTTCAAACGTGGATTTTAACGTCTGTTTCCAAAAGAATCGGCGCCATGGACGCGCGAAGCGCTGTCAGAAATTCCATTGGTTTTTTATCGCGCCATTTTCCCGAAGCAATCACTTCAAAAGATAAAACGTGCCAGTCGATGGCCTTAAGCTGCCTGATAACATCAGCCTCGGGAACAATGCCTTCCCCCGGAATCATATGGCGATCAAGGTTTAAATCATTATCGGATAGATGCAGCGCTTTAAGTCTGTCGCCGTATTCCCGAAGCAGTTTCCCCCGGCCGCAGTTGAGCATATAATCGTGGGACACATCGTAGCACATGCCGAGATGTGGTGTTTGAATTCGGTCAAGTACATAGCGTAACAAATAGGTTCGCGACACATTTTCCACGGCGATATCCACACCGTAGCGCTCCCCGGCTTCCGCCAGTTCCGAGAAAAACGCGTAGCCGTTATCCAAGCAGAGCGCGTCGTTATCCAAGTCAAGGTCGTTGGTGTGCACCACGATGGCCGGCACGTCAAATCGCGCGCAATCGGCAATCATATCGATAAAGGTACTCACATAATCGGCGTTTTCAGCAATAGTTTTTTCCCAAATGGCGTTATAACCGATATATGGCGCATGAAAATTGGTGATGTCAAGGCCATGATTTCTGACATAATCGGGAAAATCTTCTTTACGGTAAAGATCAGGTGCTATTTCGTCTTCCCAGGAAATCATGACAGCGTCAAAACCCGCCTGTTTGATGGCCTGGATGCGCGCCTCAAAAGGCATAAAATAGCCGAACCATGAAAAGACACTATAGGTCCACTCGTATGTTTGCTTGATTAAATTTGATTCTAAAGACATGCTGCGTTTTCCTTTATTTTCGTAGAGTTTTTCTGACAATAATTGACCATCAGACAAACAGCGCGATGACCTTTTTACCCATTCGTCCGGCTAAAAAAAACCGCCGCTGTTGCTTTTTTGGAAAATCACAAACGGCAGTTTTTGTATCATGATTATTTAAATGGATTACTGGTGTTTATCGGTCTTTAATCGTAAGTCTCGGAATTGTGCGGTAATACGGCGGTGAGACCACGCCCTGCTCGGTGATAATCGCCGTCACGTTTTGGTGAGGGGTTACATCAAAGGCCGGATTTTCAAAATTGATGCCGTCCGGGGCAATCTGCTGTCCTTTGATATATTTAATCTCATCGGGATCGCGCTGTTCAATGACAATATCGTCTCCCGACAGCATGCCGAAATCAATGGTAGATGTCGGCGCCGCCACATAAAAGGGAATGCGGTGGGCCTGGGCAAGCACAGACAGCGCGTAAGTGCCGATTTTATTGGCCACATCGCCGTTACGCGTGATGCGATCCGCCCCCACCACGATGCATTTGATTTTACCCTGTTTCATCATCCACCCGGCCATGTTGTCAGTGATTAAGGTGACGGGAATCCCGTCTTTGGCAAGCTCATAAGCGGTCAGTCTCGCACCTTGTAGCAGCGGACGCGTTTCATCGGCATAGACTTTGATGTTTTTACCAGCATCATAAGCCGCCCGGATCACACCCAAAGCCGTTCCGTAATCCGCCGTAGCCAAAGCGCCGGCGTTGCAATGGGTAAGAATGGTATCTCCCCGATTAATCAGCTTTTGCCCGTGCTCACCGATGGCGCGGCACATAGCAATGTCCTCTTCGCAAATCGCGTCGGCTTCGGCTTTTAGAGCCGCTACAGCCGTTTTGGGGTTACGTCCCACGGGATTTTTAAACAATACCACCATGCGTTCAACAGCCCAGGCCAGATTAACCGCCGTCGGGCGAACGCTTTTGATATGCTCGCAAGCATCTTTCATATGTAGCATAAACGCGTCGGTAGGAAGCGTCTTAAATTCCTCCGCCGCGAGATACACGGCATAGGCCGCTGTCACACCGATGGCAGGCGCGCCGCGCACCACCATGGTTTTAATGGCCTCGGCCACTTCCCGGTAGTCGGTGTAGGAGCGGATGACTTCCTCGGTGGGAAGAAGCGTTTGGTCGATGAGCTTTAAGGCGCCG
The DNA here is from genome assembly GCA_902784045.1 of uncultured Eubacterium sp. Lineage (GTDB taxonomy): Bacteria > Bacillota > Clostridia > Eubacteriales > Eubacteriaceae > RUG12931. Next base: position 3,211 of record CACZTE010000208.1, read on the forward strand.
TTTTCAAAATATACGGGTTTCATTTTATTTTCTCCCGATGCGTTCAATCATGCGAAGCATTAGCGCTTTCATGTCCTTGGTTTTCTCATCCAAAATGGCGGCAACCTGTTCCTCGGTCACCGGTTTGATACCCGGCTCTTCATCCAGGCCAGCGTCATAGTCGGTAACGAGGGCGACGTTGACCACCGGAATTCCCTTTTCCTGGCAGAGATAACATTCGGGGTATTGGGTCATATTGACGAGATCGCCTCCCATCCAGGCAAACATTTTACTTTCGGCCCGGGTAGAAAAACGCGGTCCGTTGATGACGACCGTAGTGCCGCCGTCATGGACATTTAGCCCCAAAGCGCGGCCTTCTTCCAACGCGAAAGCGCGCAAATCGGCATCGTAGGGATCGGCGGAGCTGACGTGTTTAATGTTAGGGCTTTCCACATAGGTGTCTTTACGTCCCGATGTGAAATTGATATATTGATCGGTGACCACAAAATCACCGGGCTTATAATCCGCGCGAAAAGAACCGACACAATTGGGCGATAGAATAGCCTTGACGCCGAGTTTCGCCATGATGTCCACATTGGCGCGGTAATTGATTTCCGAAGGAGCAAGGACATGTCCTTTGCCGTGGCGCGGCATAAACGCGACGGTTTTGCCATTGATACTGTAAAGAGAGACAGGTCCCGACGGTTTGCCGTATTTTGAATCTATGTCAACGTTGCGGTAGTCACTTCCCATGTCGTAAAAGCCCGATCCGCCGAAAATGCCGATATCCGCTTTATAATACATGTTATTCTCCTTGTTTAATGTTTTGAAAAAGCCCTCTCGGGCCAAACGCCAACGCTTTGCCTTTGACACTTTTTCTTTTCGTCAAAGGGCATGGCTTCAAACCGAATGAATTTAATATTATTTTTTGATGACATCAAAGCCCAAGCTGGTTTTGAAGTGGTTTAATGCCCAATCCTGTCCGCCGGGCACAAATGTTGCCACGCAGGATTCACGCACAACGCCGTGAAATCCAAGATTGTAAGCGTCCACCGCGGTATGCAGCACGCAAATGTCCGTACACACGCCGGCCAGTTCAACGGTATCGATACCGTGCTGACGAAGCAGGCTGTTAAGCGGTGTGCCGTTGAAGGCGGAGTAACGCAGTTTATCCATATAAAAAATTTGTGTGTCTTTTAAACTGCGGTGTGCCTTGAGGGTCTCTCCGGTCTCACCAAATACGCTTCGCCCAAAGGTGCTCTTAATGTTGTGGGGTGGAAACAGTGCCGTTTCGGGATGGCTTGTATCACCTTCAAAATGCAAATCATTGGTCACAAAAACCAAGCCGCCTTTTGATAAAATTGATTCCACTCGCGAAGCGATGGCACCATCAATGGCCTGAGCCGGCTTTCCAGCCGTCAGCCTGCCGTCATCCGCTACAAAATCATATGTATAATCGATAAGAACAAGTGCTTCTTTACCCATATCATTATCCTTTTTTAAACAATTTTCGTGTTTTGACGCGATGAATAAAAAAGCGTATTATCAATAGTTTTTCTTCCATCCGCCCTTTTTAAAATCGTCATCTTCTTTTAAAGTCGCCTTAAATCCAAGCCATTTGTATTTGCTGTCGTCCTCTTCTTCGGCCGGCTCCGGCTCGGGAGCAGGCGCTGGCGCGGGTACGGGTTCAGGTTCGGAAACGGGTTCCGGCGCTTCTTCTACTGTAGCTGAAACGTGGGAATTAATACCATTACCCGATGATTCCATTTCGGCGGCAAGAGCGGCCGCGGCCAGCGCCACCGCTTCTTTTCTTGGATCGTTTTTTTCCAAGGCGGGCTCTGGTTCCGGTTCGGGCTCTGAGGATACCGCCTGGGCAATTGCGAGAGCCGCGCCCAATACATCGCCGACGGATGCAGCATCCGGCAAGACAACGGGCTCCGGTTTTGGCTTTGGCGCTTCTTTGACCGGCTCCGGCTCGGGTTCAGGCGCAGGTGCAGGTTTCGGCGCTTTCGCAACGGCGGCAGTCTGAGCGCTCTGTGCCGACTTAGTATTCGCCATTTCTTCGGCAAGGGCTTCTTTCATCATAGAAAAAATTTCTCTGTCTGAGGCGCCGGGCATCTTTTGACGAAGGGATTGTTCCATCTCAGCCAAAATACTGCCAGAGTCCGGTTCGGGTTCTGATACCGGCTCGGGTGCCGGTTCCGGCTTCGGCGCGAGCTTCGTTTCCGGTTTGGACGCGGGAGCGGGTTCAGACTCGGGTTTTTCTACAGATTTTTCGACAGGCGCTTCATCGGACGCGTCGGAGGCCGTCTGCTCCTCACCGTGAACCACGGCGTCAATGGCCGCGTCCTGGGCTTCTTTTTCTTCGTCACTGATGTTAAATTTGGGAATCGGCCTGCTGTACATCATCTCTTCCGCTTCTTCGGGAGAACGTTTAAAGCCGACCCATTTATATTTTGGTTCGCCGTTTTCGTCAAGCTCTTCGGCTTCCTCTTCGGAAGGCAGAGCCTTAAATTCGGCCTTCGGCGCTTCTGGTTCTTTAGGCGCTTCTCTGACTTCCACACGGTCGCCTTCGGCTCGATCACTGACATCCGGCGGCTCATCGGGATACTCATCATCCCCTTGAGCCCAAGGCCGCTCTTTGACATAATCGCCGCTGTCTAAGGCCTCGCTTTTAAAACCGAGCCATGAGCCGTGATCACCTTCGGCTTCTTCCTTGGCGCGAATTTCCTCAGCCTGTTCAGCCAGCCACGATTCGGCCCGTTTCGGCCCTTCCTCACTGCCGAGAATGGTTTGGCCCGCTTTAAGATGCGTTTTTTTCACATCGGGGAAGTATTTTTTTAACAGCGCGCGGGGAATTTTTTTGTTGGACAAAATCGCCATCACGCATGACATTTTTTCCGGCAAATGACCTTCTCTGGGCCAGCGAAGCAACATCCCAATTTCAAACTTACTGATGGCGTCAACATCAAATCCAAGCGCTTCCGGAGAAAAACGCATCATGTGCGCGTAACGGCATTTAAGCCCTTTTTGTCTGGCACAGTCCATCCCCTGAGCTTCACAGATATGACAGTTTCCTGGGACAAGCGCCAACGTGCCCGGAACCGCTTTTTCAAAGGCCAAAAGATCACGCCACGCTTCAATTTTCATTGCTTTATGAAGATTGTTGCAGTAATTGGCGCAGGCTTGAATCCCGATGGTCTTCTGTCTGTCTTTTTTGGGAATGGTGTACTCTCTGCCAATGGGGTACATGTATTGAAATTCGTTTAAAAACAAAATCTCGTTAAAAGCGAATTCCGGACAAGACCAGTACTTGCCGTAATTCGGACATTTTTTGCAATACCCCCGCACCTTCCGCATCGAGAGATACTCTTCACACATGTGATCCATGGTGGGAGATCCGTTGGGAAATTTATGCGTATAATCCATTAAACCACCTCTGATTCTATATCTAATAATCTAATCGGATAATTCATACTTTTATTTCAGTTTTGTACTCCGGTGATAGTCCTTTTTCACCGCATAATCATACGATTTTATTTTACCTTAATAACAGGCGGTTCTCAACTAAACTTTTTGCCTTTTACAGATAACTTTTATTGATGCTTTATGAAAATGTCCAAATCACTGGTATCTCCATCACCAAAGCCATTTTTCCACTGACAACAAAAAGCATATCTATATTCTTTGAATCATCCTGTTAATACAAACACCACGGCACATTCCTTAAAACATTTTTAAAAAATCGTTCGGTTGTACCCTTTTTGTGTCCTTTTGACCATTAAAATATACTCAAAATAATAAAACAAGCGGAAAATCGGCTATACTATAAGGAAAAAAGGAATTATTATAAATCAATGAAATTTGATAAAAAACAGATTGGCATTTTCATCGCTGTCCTCTCCGCTTGTATTATTATATCCGGAACTGCGGCTGCGTTGACCTTTCACAACACATCGAAAAAGGCCGAGCCGTCCCCGACGACTGTGACGGTGTCTTCTTCCCCGGAACCGACGCCTACACCCGCACCTACCGTCAACCCCATCCCTGATCGTAGCGCCTTTGCCGTCACCCCGGGTAACATTCCGAGTAACTTCACGATGAGCGATGAAAAAATTGTCTATCTGACTTTCGATGACGGCCCGTCGTCCAAAACACAGGCCGTTCTCGACATTCTGGATCGTTACGGCATTAAGGCTACATTTTTTGTCACAGGGCTCTCTCCCGACTATACGCCAATGATCAAAACGGCCTACGACAAAGGACACACCATCGGCCTCCATACCATGAGTCACAATTACGCCACGGTTTATGCCTCCCAAGAAGCGTATTTTGCCGACCTTGACGCCATCGGCGAAGTGGTTTCCGGACAAATCGGTTATGTGCCGTGCTTTATTCGTTTCCCGGGAGGATCCTCCAACACCATTTCGGCAAATTACACCAAAGGTATCATGACAGCATTATCATCACAAGTCAATGAAAGAGGATATCAGTACTATGATTGGGGCGGCAGTGTCGGCGACGGTGCAGAAAAAACCACCGAGCAGCTTATTGCCCAGGGTACGAGTTTTGGGCAAACAAATAATCTCGTTTTGCTGATGCATGATTCCGAATCAAAGCAAAACACGGTGGATGCGCTGCCCGGTATCATCGGCTTCTATTTAAGTCAGGGTTACACATTTCGGCCTATTGACAGAGAAAGCTACGTTCCCCATCAAAATGTATTAAACTAACCCGTCATATCTATTTTAAAATCGAAGTCAAAGTCGTGTTTAAGTCATCCAGACGAGGCACGACTTTTCTTTTTGGACGATTTTATTATATTTTGCTTTCGTTTTATGTTAGGATATATAGCAGAAAAAATCTCAGCGAGGTATAACGTGAAAAAAATTCATATCATAAGTATTACAGCATTGGCAGCTGCCGCAGCCGCCATTCCTTTTGTGATTAAACGCCGTCGTCAAAAAAAGAACAACGTCAGTCCGGAAGACATTCGCATTTCTGTAACGCCGGTTACTGATTTTAAAGACAAAGATCATTTAATCTTTTGTGATGAAACCAATCTCAGCCGCCGCATGATCAATCTGGACAATACCATCAACATGCGGGATATCGGCGGATACACCGGTCTTGAAGGCCGCAAAACCAAATGGGGACGAGTGATTCGTTCCGAAGAGCTTTGCCACTTATCGGACAGCGATTTTGATGCGCTTGCTAAGATGGATATCAAACACGTCTATGATTTTCGTGATGCTGACAAAGCAAAACAAACCAACGAACGCATTCCCGAAGGCGCTGACTACACCAACCTTCCCGTCTTGGAAGGGCTCGATATTGACATCAAAGACGTCGACTTTTCCCACGATCCCAAAGCCATTGACATATTCTTCCGCAAAGTTTACACATTACAAGTGACGAACAAAGCTCCACAATACGCCGTTGTATTAAAAACCTTAACTGACGAAAAAGAAACTCCGATACTCTACCATTGCACCAACGGCAAAGACCGCACCGGCTTCATGACCGCCCTCATTTTGCTTATTTGCGGCGTTCCGGAAGAAACCATCATTTCCGATTACACGCTGACCAATCTCACCTTTGACGAAGCCTACGACAAACTGGGCGATATCGCCAGCGAAAATCTCAACAAAAACGCTTCCTTCAACATTCCGAAAATCAAACTCCACGATTTCTTCGGCGTTGATCCAAATTGGATAAAACTTCAACTTGATTATATCCGCGACAACTACCAAAACGTCGACAACTACCTCATCAAAAACACCGACTTAACAAAAGCTGATCTTGACGCGATCCGCGAAACCATGCTTGAACCAGTCCAATAATAGCATTATTTTGTTGAAATGCTGTCGTTAATGGGCGAACTGATGCATAACTATGGTTTTTTATGTCCGTTTCATGTATAATTAATTAAAAATTTTGGTAGGAGGCCAAACACAATGAACAAAAAAATAACTGCACTGCTCATCGGCGCGCTCATTGTCATCTCGGCAATCGGCTTTACCGGATGTAGCACTTCCACCCAGGCCAAACCCCTGGATGACGGCGTACTCAACGTCGGCGTCGAAGCCACCTTTGTTCCCATGGAATACAAAAACGACAAAAACACATTGACCGGCTTCGATATCGAATTCGGTGAAGCATTAGCCGCTCAACTTGCCAAAGACACCGGAAAAGATGTCAAAGTCCAATGGACTGAAACCGCGTGGGACGGTATTTTCAATGGCTTGAATGCCGGTCAGTATGACGCCGTCATCAGTTGCGTCTCTCTCACCAAAGAACGCAAAGACGGCTTCTACATGTCTACGCCTTACATTTCTAACGGGATTGTCATTGTCTCCCGCACAAGCGGCGCCCAGGCAAAAACCGCTAAAGATTTAGACGGCAAAAAAGTCGGTGTTCAAATTGAAAACACCGCAGATTACGCCGCACAGGCTTTCAAAAAATCTGACGCGCCTAATCTGGAACTTAAACAATTCGATAGCATGATCGAATGCTTCACCGCTCTCGAAGGCGGTCAGATCGACTACATTCTCTGCGACGAACCAGTTGCCGAATATTACGCCGGTCAAAAGCCCACCGTCTATCAGGTATCTTCCGACATATTATCCAACGAACCTGTTGCAGTTTGCATCAAAAAAGAAAACACAGACTTTGGTAAACAAGTCGATACCGCTATCAAAGCCATGCAGGATGACGGCACCTTGTCCAAACTCTCTGAAAAATGGTTCAAGAAAGATATTACTAAAGATATCGATGCTGAAAATCTCAAATCTATTCAATAGTTAAGCTTTTTAAAATAAATGCCATAAACCGACGCAAATATCACGCGTCGGTTTTTTATTTCTTTTTCTTGTTTTAGCTTAGCATAATGACCGATATGCGAGACCGTAGATTCGCTTAGCGGTCAAATCCCGTTTTTTCTTTTATCAATAAGTGATTGATTGTCCAACTTCCAGTTAAAAAAACGGCGTTGACACATCAAATGCGTCAACGCCGTAAGCTTAAATCAATGATTAACTAACAATCAACAATTAAGCTAATTCTTTTTTGAGCGCTTCAGTCAGAA
>CACZTE010000209.1 GCA_902784045.1 uncultured Eubacterium sp.
TCTCATTACAAGACCTTCATCAGTCGTGCCACTACCCTCACTTCTGTTAAGAATACTTCCCTCGGTTGCCCGTTTCGTATTCAACTTTACCCGCCGGCAGTCTCTTTCGAGACAACGTCAGAAGCTTTCGACGTTCCATTCAGACTATTATGGATTCGATTTAGGTGCTTGCTTTACTCCGGTTCCAGCTCCACTGCCTGTAACAGCGTTAAGTAGATTGCATTTAAAATTACTTTCTACTATTGGAACAGTCTTTTTCATGACTCCGATTCATTTCTGAACCGTAATCTTATCGAAGCGTACATTCGCAAGTTCGTCAGATTTTCCAATCATTCTCACCATGTCGAATCAACGGCATACAGGACTTGCCCGGTTCCATGTGGTTTATTATTCCTCATGGCTTTCGGTTACTTTTCAGCACTACGGGGCTTGCCTGCATGTTTTACCCTGCTTTCCACGTCAAAGTGTGCCCACTTTACGCAGTCGGGAATCTCACCGGGTTAGTTTCAGGGCGTTACTCCTTCATTCCTAACCTCGTCTGAACAGTTATCCTGTTCTTATTAGAACAGTCCTCGTTGTCGTTAGACTTTGACATCTAACTTAGTCGAGAACGTCTCGCACTTCAAAAAGACTTCATCCATTTAAGACAACTCAAAGTCTTTTTAAAAAACCGCGTTTATGGTAAGATAGAGGCAACAAAAGACACGTTAACCATCAAAACACCGGTTAACCCAACGGCGAGCCAAAGCATCATAGCGGACATCATGCCGAAGGATGCGTGCCCGCGCTAAAAAAGAGGAGCGTAACATGAAAATACTATTGACCAACGACGACGGATTTGACGCGCCGGGTATCATCGCCATGGCTCGGGCAGCGAAAGCCATAGGCGATATCTATGTGGCGGCGCCGGCGGAGCACCATTCCGGGGCCTCTCACAGCGTGACCATTACCGGGGCATTAAAAGTACAAAAAAAACATTTTGACGGTGATATTGAGGGCTGGAAAATATGGGGAACACCTTACGATTGCTGCGCCCTTGCCATCGAAGCATTGATGGACGAAAAGCCGGATCTGGTAATTTCCGGCATCAACGGGGGCAGCAACGTCGGACGGGACATTTTGCATTCGGGCACCATTGGCGCGGGTTCCGCGGCCTTTTGGTCAAGGGTTCCCACCATAGCCGTGTCGCTTAATCACAGACCCGGTGTTAAGACCTTCAAATATGACGCCGCAGCGGAATTTGCCGTTCGCGCGGCAAAATGGCTTCTTGCTCAGCCCGATCCCAAAGCCTACATGCTCAGTATTAATGTGCCCAATGTCCCGAAAGAAGAAATAGCAGGCTGCGTGGCCGCCTCAATGAGCGACCGCCATAATTATCATTGTGATTTCAAAAAGAGCTCCGACGGATGGTTTGATTATTACAACGCGACGATGGTTCCCCATCACGCCGAGGGCAATTATTCTCTCAATGAGGATGACTACGCTGTCAATCACGACTACATTGTGCTTACGCCGCTGGGCATGAACGCCACGGCCACCAACCACATGGATGATTTGTCCGGCGCCGCGAACAGCCTTTGGACCGTTTAAAGGGGCACGGGATTAACCCATCCTTTGCTATGGCAAAGACATCTCAGACATCTCTTGTTTTGAGGGAGATTTACCCGCATGCGCGTGAACTGTAGATTGTTTGAGCGGTTAATTAATTCGATTGAGACTGATGTGTTCGTCCCCTTGTCTGTTCACGCGGTCAGACATTTTCAACCGCATAATGATTCACCGGATTGACGATAATCGAAATGGGTTTCAGCCCCGAAAAATTGGGAGAACATCATGACTATTTGGAATCCGTGGCACGGCTGCACCAAAATCAGCCCCGGCTGCGCGCATTGCTATATGTACCGCATCGACGCGCGGCACGGTATTGACAGTACCATCGTTGCCAAAACCGGACAATTTGATTTGCCCGTCAGACGAAAGAAAAACGGAGAGTACGCGTGGCTTCCGAACGGCGGCAGCGCCGGTGTGTGTTTTTCGTCGGACTTTTTTCATCCCGATGCCGATGCCTGGCGGCCTTTGGTCTGGGCGATGATAAGAGAGCGTCGGGACATCGATTTTTTCTTTATCACAAAAAGACCCGATCGCTTTTACGTTGGGCTTCCCGATGACTGGGGCATGGGCTATCCCAACGTGCGCATCGCTTGCACCTGTGAAAATCAAGCCATGGCCGACCAAAGGCTTCCCTTGTTTTTGGAACTTCCAATACGCGGCAAAAGCGTCATTTGCGAGCCGATGCTTGGCCCCATTAATCTGAGAAACTACTTAGCAAAATACGGAGAGGAAATAGGTAGCGTTGGATGCGGCGGTGAATCAGGACCGAAGACACGGGTTTTGGATTTTGATTGGGTACGTGATTTAAGAGCCCAGTGCGAGGCTTATGGGGTGCCTTTTTCTTTTCATCAAACCGGCGCCAGGCTCTTCAAAGACGGCAGACTCTACTATGTGCCCAGACGGATGCAGCACGCCCAGGCCAAAAAGGCCTTTACCGAATAACCTGCTTTCAAACCGTGTCAAAGAAGAGGATTACCGTGAAGCATCAAACAAAACTTATCATTCGTCATACCCTCGCTTTTCTATTTTTGCTGATGATGATCGCGGCGGCGGAGTTTTCCGGCACGAAGGAAATAATCTTTCCCGAAATGGTCGCGCTGGTCACCGGCTATTGGCTTTCCGACAAACCGCCGTGGCGGGCGGGACCGGTGAAACTGGTTGCCTTGATGACGCTCTGTGCCCTGGCCGGGGTGCTTTTGGCCAGAACGGAGATTTGGCTTTGGGGAAAAGTCGCCATTGGCTATGTGTTGGTGGCGGTGATGCTCATGCTGTACCGCTCGACACTCTATCCGCTCATTTCCGCTTGTATTTTGCCGGTGATGATTGATACCGAGGATTTCTTTTATGTGGGCGTGGTCTTTACCCTATCGGTCATTCTCGTGACCTGCAGAGCACTTTTAATTCGTTTTGATATTTTGCCGAAAGAAGAGACGACATGGGATTTACCGGAGACAGGCCTTAAAGACGTCATCGTTTGGATGGTGACAATCGGCGTGTTTTTGGTTTATTCCGCCTATCCCCTCACTCACGGAAATCCGTATTTCGTCGCGCCGCCTCTGATTGTGGGCTATACCGCCATGATGCGTCCGGATTGCCCGCTGCTCAATACACCGATTAAACCGTGTTTGATGATGATCCTCTGCGCGGCAACGGGCTTTGCGGCTCGGTTTTTTCTGGTGGAGCAGTTTGGCTTACCCCTCGTGGCTGCCGCCGGTGCCGCGCTGTTACTTTACTTTGCCTTTATGGCGCTTTTGGATCTTCGCTATCCGCCGACGGGCGCGGCATTGTTTTTGCCTTTCCTTCTTCCCGCGGAGGGGCTTTCCGCCTATCCTGTTCTGGTGGCGGTATCAACTGTTTCCCTCACGCTCATTTGCTTCATCTGCGCCGGAATGATGCGTGATGAATGGTCAATCTGAAAAGCGGAAAATCGCGAAACGTCAAGCCTATTGTGTTTTGTATGGAAATTCGAACAATTAAGATTTTGCGTGTGCAACTTGTGATTTGACGCTTTTTCATCTATAATTATCCCATAAAGAGATGGTTGGATTGAAAAAAGGTTCATCTATCCCCCGGAAGCGATATGCCGGGGACAAATTTTTTATCAGAAAGGAGTACGTCATGTCAAAAAAAGGATGGATAGCCATCGGCCTGTTTTTAGGCGTCAGCATTATTTGCGGTTTTCTCTTCCAAACACCGATTTACGCCAGCTATCTGGATCTCTTGGATTATTCCTACGAGCAAAGCGATATAGAAGCGCAATCCGTAGATGATTACATTGAAATCATCGAGGTCAATGCCGATGCCTACAAACAAGACGGGAAAGTCTTGGACGAAGAGGATCTGGATTCGTCGATTGTCATTGTTGCTGAGTATCAGTTAACCAAAGATCAGGAAAAACGGGTCCGGGCGGCACTGCGTATTTTGCCCGCGGATTACCTGAAGTATTATAATTCGATGAATGGAGATAAGAATTCATGATCAATATCAAAAAGACATCAATTGTATTTATCGCTGTTTTGATTTTAATCCTCTCGGCTGCGATGTCGGTTCAAGCCGCCGATGGAAAAAACGGGACGACTAAGGGGAAAACCCTCAAAGCGACGCTTGAACCGGATAGCGACACGGTTTATCACATTGAGGTTGAAGTGCCTAAATCGTCCGGCGTCTCGGATGTGTCATTTCCGATTTGGACTGTTGCCAATGGACAGGACGATCTTGTTGCCCACAAAGCCGAAAAAATGGATGATACGCATTACGCCCTTGATCTGGACATTCGCAATGATCACTACAATGGCGACAGCCTGACCATCGAGGCTACCGGCAAATCCGGCGGAAAGGAACAAAAGCTCGACAGCATCACCGTGCCCATCAAACGTACAGAAATCACCCAATACGCCGGTCACAAGGGCTATTCTGCCAAATATCCCGAAAATTCGCTGGCGGCATTTAAAAACAACAAATGGGATTATGCCGAAAATGACATCTGGTTCACCCAGGACAATCAATGGGTGGTCATGCACGATCCCACCATTGACCGCACGAGCAACGGTACTGGCAAAATCGCGGAGATGACTCTTGATCAAATACGTCAATACAAACTGGACAAAGGCAAAAACATCGAACAATGCCAGCCTGAAGATTTGGTGATTCCCACTTTCAAAGAATATCTGGAAGCCTGCAAATCCAGCAACTCTATTCCTGTCATTCATATTAAACCCGAAAAGATTCCCGCCGCGGCTTACAACAGTATGGTGCAAGATCTCAAAGACACCGGCTTTAACGCCTCCAACATGGTGTTCATATGCTTTTTCGCGGAGCCTTTAAAGGAAATGGATCGCCGTTTCCCCGGGGTGGAAATGATGTATCTGGCCGGGGGAGAAGCGGAAAAAAGAATCTCCACCGTACAAGAAATCTCGAACAATTGCGGACTGGACGTCAACTATAAAACCGTTGACGCGGATGTCATGAAAGCCACCAAAACCAATAATGTCAAGCTTGGCGTGTGGACACTGCCCGACGACGAACTCAAAAAATTCCTTAAGCTCAAAGTGGACTATATCACTTTGGATAACTAAACATGACGCAAAACCCGCGACGGCGGGTTTTGTTTTTCTTGACGCCGCTCTGATATGTCATGTAAAATATGAGCGATAAGCCCTTGCCAAGCGACCGTCTAAACCTGCGGGCAAAGCGTAAACTCGCTACTGAAAAGAGCTTCCGTAGAAACGTTATCACAAGATCAACACATTTTGGCTCGGCTTCCGAGTGACCGTAGAATGGCAAGAGCGCGAAGCAATTCGTGGCTTATCCCTCAACGAAAATGCGCAAAGTGCGCAAATCACATTCACAAAGGAGAAACCAATTATGATTGAATTTCGTTATGATACACAACTTTTGATTGACGGCGAAGATCTCGATGAGGATGTCATCAACCAATACTTCAGAGATCATTTTGAAGGGGATTCCCTGTTAGCCGTCGGCGATGACGAAACCATTAAAATTCATTTCCACACCAATCGACCCTGGGAAATATTGGAATACTGCCGAAGCCTCGGTGAAATTTATGATATTGTCGTCGAGGATATGGATCGTCAATCCAGAGGACTTAAGGGCTGATGGTCGCATACGAACGCATTGACGTCAATCCAAAGTTTATCCGTTATCGCTATTATCCGGAAAATGACCGGAAATACGCGCCGGGGACCATCATTGTCGATTTGGAAAACAAGGTAATCAACGTGGAGGAACCCGCGGAAGCTGATATTTATTTCGCCCACTCCGCTGAAGAGCTTCAGATGATGCGTGACGCTATGGATGCCGAACGCGCCGAACAGGGGCTACCCGCAATGACGGATGCCGAGTTTCCTTTTGAAGGTGACGCGGCGTGCTACATCTATGCCACCCACGCCATTGCGGAGCTTGCCAAACAATACGGCCGATAAGTCGAGATGACAAACCCGGACAGGAGAGAAACTGACCGGGTTTTTTCATACCAATTATTAGGAGCGTCTGCCGTGATACAAAAATCAAAACAGATTTTTGATATGATTGTTTTATCGAAAACGTATTTAAAAAAGCATAAATATAAAAGATTTTGTATTTCTATTCAATCAAGCGTACTTGGTTTTATTACATGGTAAAAAGCCAAATTGTCTATTCCATTTTGAAAGAAACAAAGTTCCTAATGCGGTTCATAAGGAAAACCGTGTCTTTTTATTGAAATTTGAGAAAAATAATCATTTCCGGTGAAGATTATGCTTTGAAGGATGACGGTTGCAAATAAATAAAGTTAATAATAACAGTAAATATGATTTTTTTGAAACTTAAATCATTCTAAATTTTGTGGATGACCCTGTTTTTATGCCGAAACGCATAGAATAAATATAACGAAAGCATTGATGGCTTAACAAGCATGCCATTAATCGGGAATCGATTCTTTTATACAATCGGTCACGACGGTGACGCGTTTTTTTATTCGACGGCGGAATCCGTGTTTCATGTGATGAAATCACTTTTCCGCTCCGGCAAAATCATTTCAAGAATAAGACAAAGGAGTGCCAAAGCCTGACGAATCATGGTTGTTGTTGATGTTTGATGAGTAACGATTTGTTTTATCGGCAGCGATATCATTTCAGAGAAAATCTTTTTTCAGCAGAAAGATAACGTTTTGTCCGCCAATCAATCGGCAGTGAAATAATGTTTTAGCTCTCAAATTGTTTGGATTCAGCCAGGCCGCGGCAAAAAACGATGCGAAAAAAATCATTAACTATTCTTCTTACAACGTCCATGCTTCTAAGCACTGCTGTGATGCCGGTGATGGCGGCGACGGAACAGTCGGCGACAACCTCACAAACAACGGAATTGTTGAAACAGTTGACGGCCTTGAGACATCTTTATCGCAAATCGCGAATGTCGATGCCATGACATCCCAGACAAACGGCACACTCACATTCAGCGATACCAATCCCTCTTACACGATTAGTGAATCCGGAACATATACCGTTACCGGCTCTTGCGCCGAAGGCAGGTTGGTCATTGATAAAGGTTTAAATGTCACCTTAAACATGACCGATTTGAATTTATCATCGAGTACGACGGCTCCCGTGGTCATCAAAAAAGGCAGCACTGTGAATCTGGTACTCTCCGGCACCAACACCTTGACGGATAAAGAGGACGCTTCGACGGAAGACACCAATGACGCTTTTGAAGGCGCCTGCATCAAGGTTAAAAGCGGCTCTGTCCTGAACATCTCTGGGGATGGTACATTAAATACCGACGCGTCATCGTGTAAAAACGGCATTAAAGGCGCTGCGACATCGACGATTACCGTTGATAGTGGAATTCTCAATATAACATCGGCCAATACCGGATTGGCCGCCGACGGCGAAGTGATTGTCAATGGCGGTAATGTCAATATCACCTGCGAAAATGACGGCATTAAATCCGAACCCGATGTTGAAAGCGGCGACACCGAATCGAAGGGAACCGTGACCATTAACGGCGGCGATATCAATATCAAAGGCGCGGATAACGGCACCGATGATGAATCCAGCGACGGTATTTACGGTTATTACGAAGCGAATATCCTCGGCGGTCATCTCACCATTGATACCGGTGATGACGGTATTCACAGCGAATACACGACAACCATCGGCGCTATCGGCACTGCGGGTCCAAGCATTAACATCACCAATTGTACTGAAGGGATTGAAGGCGCCACCGTCAATCTCAACAGCGGCACAGCTAATGTTGTTTCCGATGATGACGGCATCAACGCCGCCAACGGCGACATTACCGGTTGGAACTACGCGATTAATATCGCTGGAGGAACCTGGACAATTGACGCTGAAGGCGACGCGATTGACTCCAATGGAACGCTTAATGTGACTGGCGGAACGACGGAAGTCTACGGCCCCAAAACCCAAAGCGACAATTCAGCCATCGATTTTGACGGACAATGCACTGTTACCGGCGGGACGCTTCTTGGCGCGGATAACGGCGGCATGATGGCAAACCCGTCTACAGCTTATTTAAACTTTACCAACGCGGGAATTTCAAAAGGCGCGTCGGTTGTCATAAAAAACAGTTCCGGCGATACGATTTATGAAACGACGGGTATCAAAAACGCGAATCACGTTATTTTCGCGGCACCGGATTTTAGCGGACAATACACACTGTATGTGAACGGTGCCCAAAAAGCCACGGCAACAGCCGGTCAAAACGGCACGATGCCCGGCGGAGAGGGACAACCCCAACCGGGACAGGACAGTCAGATGCAGGCGCAGACAACTGTTGAATGGGTTAACATGCCGACAAAAACGACTTATACCATCGGGAAGGATTCAGCTCTTGATGTCACAGGAGGTCAGATTAAAGTAACGACAACCGGCGCGCAACCCGGTCAGATGCCTGAGAACAAGCATCAAAACAGTCAACGACCGGAACAGGGTGGTTTCAAAGGGCTGACCCAAAGCGTTTCCGACTCGATTGAAGGGGCTCTCAACACGGCCGCAGGTGTTTTTTCGGATTTGAGCGACGACAACTATGCCATGCCCGGTCAGCCAAGCGGAGCACCCGGTCAGACTTCAACGCAAACGGTGGATCTTGACGCGGCATGGTGTTCGGGTTTTGACGCGACTAAAGCCGGCACCCAAACCATCACCGTCACGTATCCCGGGGCATCCAATACATTGACCTTTGACGTCACCGTCAAAAGCGCTGAAGGAAGCGGCTCTTCCGAATCCAACGGGCAAGGCAGCAACACCGTCACCAAAAACGCCAAGCTTTATTACCGCGCCCATGTGCAGAATATCGGCTGGCAAAACTATGACGGCAAACAATGGCTTGCCGCCGATGAGACAAGCGAAGCCGGCACCCACGGCAAAAGCCTTCGTATGGAGGCCATTGAAATTGCCGTACCTCAGGGCTATGTCCTTTCCGGTTATGCCCATGTGCAAAACATCGGCAATATCAACGTCGAAAAATTGCGCACCGTCACCCTCAAAGACGAAAATGGCAATGACGCTGCCTACGATGTCTATTTCCTTGGAACGACAGGAAAAAGTTTACGTGTAGAAGCCGTTCAAATTGCTATCACCAAAGACGGCGGGACTTCCGACTTTGATTTAAGTTACGAAACCCATGTGCAAAATATCGGCTGGATGGGATTTGTTAAAAGCGGAGAGTTGGCCGGCACGCAAGGACAGAGTCTCCGAATGGAAGCGATGCATTTGGTGACGACGTCCAAATAAACATCGTGTGTGGTTTGATTTTGGTTAAAGATCTTCTTCCAAACCGCTTTTTTCAATAAAAATGTCTCATTTACTCAACCCTCCTTTTTAAAAAAGCTCCGACTTGAAGGCAATCCCTTTCATCAGATTTTGTCTGACGAGGGGATTCTATCAAGCAGATGGGCTTTTTTTCATGACCGGCGCTTTGCGGCGTACGATTTTATTGTTATAATTGAAAAAATAATGATTATTGAGTTTGAAAGGTTAGCCGATGAACGATAATTCCAAAGCTAAACAAAACATCGTTTCGGAAAACGATGATGCATCCGAAAAAGCAAAAGTTCCCTCGCGGGCCCGCGCTATTGAGCGAAGCATCATCAAAAAATTCCGTCCGACAATTTGGCGGCCCTTTGTCCGTGCCGTTAACGATTATGATCTTATTGCGCCCGGCGATAAAATTGCTGTGTGTATTTCCGGCGGAAAGGATTCTATGCTGATGGCCAAGCTTTTCCAGGAGCTTAAGCGCCACGGCAAAATCCCCTTTGAGTTGGCCTTCCTTTCAATGGATCCCGGCTATCACGCTATCAACGCGGAGAAAATCAGGCAAAACGCGGAACTTTTAGATATTCCGCTGACGACCTTTAAGACTCAAATTTTTGATATTGTGGATCACATCCCCTCGTCGCCTTGTTATCTTTGCGCCCGGATGCGCCGCGGTTATTTGTACGACAACGCGCGGAAATTAGGCTGCAACAAAATCGCTCTCGGTCATCATTTTGATGATGTGATCGAGACGATTGTGATGGGGATGCTTTACGGCGGTCAGATTCAGACGATGATGCCCAAGCTGCACAGCACCAATTTTGAAGGGATGGAACTCATCCGGCCGATGTCGCTTATTCGAGAGCAGGCAATCATTCATTGGGCAGATTATAA
>CACZTE010000210.1 GCA_902784045.1 uncultured Eubacterium sp.
ATTCCTTTGCGGAGCGACACGTTTTTTTGTTTAAATAATGGAATTCAATCGTGATAAAATATAATCATGTTAAAGAAATAAAAATTTTTTGCAATTTTTTTTCATTTGGTGTAGAATAAAATATATTTTATGCTTTTGAAAAAAAGGAGATTGTTTTATGAGCCAAATTTACGATGAAGCGCATCAGTTTGCACGTGATTTCGCAAACACGCCGGAGTGTCTTCGCTTGAAAGCGGCCCAGGCAAAACTGAAGATCGATCAGGATAAATATAATAAAGCTCAGGCATACATGGCTAAGCAAATGACCGTACAGACCCGCCAAATGATGGGACAATCATTATCCGATGACGAGATTCGTTCTTTTAATCAGGAAACGGCCGATATTTTGGCGGATTCAGACATAGCTGAATTTTTGACAGCTCAGATGGAATTCGGGAAATTGTTTCAGGATGTTATAAAAATCATTGATGATGCCATAGGGTTTGACATGAATTTATTCGGCGGAGGATTAAGATAGTTTTTAGACGCTTGGAATGACTTATATTTATCGAACGTCGATGATACATTTTGTATTATTTGCGTTTCAGAAAGGAGAAAGCCATTGAAGGACAGCGATAAACCATCGGATTTTAACAATAAGATCGACAATCACGAAGCCCTGGGCGCATCATTGTTAGATAAACTTCCTGAAGAAGACTTAGATGATGATGAAAAAGACGAAAACACCGGCAAAAAACAAAAAAGAGCTCATCCGAAAATCGAAAAAGAAGATAAACCGCAGTCAAATTTAACACGCAATTTATTGATTATCGGAGCGGTGGTGATTTTACTCATAGCCCTCATCGGCGGAGCGATTGCTTACTATAACAGCATGCTTTCGCCGGTCAGCAGTAGTGAAGAAACCATTATTGTGGAAGTGCCTCAGGGTTCCACTGTCAAAGATGTCACCAATTTGCTTTATCAAAAAGGACTGATTCGCAGCAGAATTGTTTTTGAAAGTTACGCGTCGCGTCATTCCACTGACGGCAAACAGATTCAAGCCGCGGATTATGCCTTTAAGCCTTCAATGAGCACCCCTGAAATTTTCCAGGCGATGCTTGAGGGAACGACGAATCAAGCGGGACTCCTTATTCCCGAAGGAAAAAACATCAAGGAAATCGCGGAGATTTTGGAAGAGCGTGAAATATGCTCAAAAGACGCTTTTTTAGCCGAAGTCAAAAAAGCAAGTTATTACAAGTCCAAATATCCCATTCTTGATAGTATTCCCGACAACGCCGAAGGCAGAGAGCCCCTCGAAGGTTATCTGTATCCCGATTCTTATCAAATCTCTAAAAACACAAGTCCCGAAGTTGTTGTGTCCATGATGCTAGAGCGTTTTTCCAGCAAATACAATGATGATATGCTTAAACGCACCAAAGAGATGAACAAAACGGTTGATGAGATCGTGACGATGGCGTCCATTGTGGAGCTTGAAAGTAAATTTGATGAAGATAAGGCCAATATTGCTTCGGTTTTTTATAACCGTATGGCTCAAAATATGAATCTTCAATCGGATATCACCGTCAATTATGCTTTGGGCAATAAAAAAGCAGTGCTCAGCGCCGAAGAAATGCAGACACCGTCGCCCTACAGCACATATACCAACAAAGGCCTGCCCATCGGGCCGATTTGCTCACCCGGACAAAAATCCCTTGAAGCGGCCTTGCATCCGGCTGACACAAAATATTTGTATTTCGTGGCTGACTTGAACACCGGAAAGGTCTATTTTAACGAAACCTATGAAGGTCATGAACAAGCTGTGGCTCAGTATATGAACGGTCAGTAATCAAAAGCGCTTTGGCTTCCTTACAGTCAAAGCGTTTTTTACGTAAAAGCCGACTAAGATTTATGCCTTCATTCGGATAATCGAGATTTCACATCATCAAATGAATCAATATGGAGAATGATTATGATGAAAAAACCGGAATTGCTCGCGCCGGCGGGCAATATTGAAAAATTAAAATATGCTGTGGCTTACGGCGCTGATGCCGTCTATTGCGCCGGAAAGCGATTCGGCCTACGCGCCCGCGCCGATAATTTTGATGAAGAGGCGCTTAAGGAAGCTGTGAATATCGCGCGTGACGCCGATAAAAAAATTTATGTCACGCTAAATATGATTCCAAAAGATGAAGATTTTGACGGCCTTGATGACTTCGCGCTGTTTTTGGATGAGATTGGTGTTGACGCTGTTTTGATCAGCGATCCGGGGGTGTTTTCTGTTGTAAGGAAAGCGGCGCCGAATCTGCCTATTCATATTAGCACCCAGGCCAATAACACCAACAGCCATACAGTGAAATTCTGGCATGATATGGGAGCGTCGAGAATTGTTTTGGCAAGGGAATTGTCCAAAAGAGATCTTGAGTTCATTCAAAAGGCCAAGCCTTCCGATATGGAGACGGAAATTTTTGTTCACGGTGCCATGTGTATTTCATATTCGGGCCGTTGCCTGCTTTCCCATTATCTGACGGGAAGAGACAGCAATCTCGGCGATTGCGCGCAGCCTTGCAGATGGGGC
>CACZTE010000211.1 GCA_902784045.1 uncultured Eubacterium sp.
AAGTTATCTGGGTATCCCCGCGGAGCAAATCATCTGCGGATGCGGCTCAGATGAGATTATCAATATGATTGGCGAGAGCTTTTTGGAAAAGGACGGCGTGGTCTTATCTCACGCGCCGGGTTTTTCGATGTATGATATCTGGTCGACAATCGCCGGCGGCAATTTTCACTGGATCGGTGACAAAGCAAATCACGTGCCGGATCTCGAACAGTTGCTGAAAACCGCGGAAGAGCTTGACGCAAAAATCATTTATCTCTGTAATCCCTGTAACCCGACGGGTTATCTCTTTTCGAGGGATCAAATTAAAGCTGTTTTAGAGCAAACCGATGCCCTTGTCGTCCTCGATGAAGCCTATATCGAGTTTTCCGGCGAAACCTGTGTTGACCTTGTGTCTGACTATGACAATTTAATTGTCATGCGCACTTTTTCCAAGGCCTTCGGTCTTGCGGGCATTCGCTTTGGTTACGCGGTAGGAAACCAACAACTGATTGATACGATGTACAAAGTGCGTTCTCCCTACAACTTAAACAGTTTAACACAAATTGCAGCATCCATCGCCCTGGACCATCGCGAGACCTTGCTCGCCCGGGTACCTTTTATTGTAGCGGAGCGAAAACGTATAGAACAAGCCCTTAGTCAATACGACGAGCTGACTCTTTATCCTTCCGCAGCCAATTTCATTTATTTTGAAACGAATCGAGCGGACGACATTGACGCCGCCATGAAGCGCACCGGCATTTTGCTTAAAAGCTACGGTAGCTCTGATGCCATCAGACTTTCTGTCGGAACACCCGAAGAAAATGACAAGATTCTCTCCGTCTTAAAGGAGGTTCTCGCCCATGCGTAAAGTAAGTTTAACGCGGACCACCGCCGAAACCGATATTGCTCTAACATTAAACCTTGATGGCACCGGCAAAAGTCATATCGACACCAGCGTGCGATTCTTTGATCATATGCTGACCCTATTTGCCGCCCACGGCGGATTTGATCTTGATCTTAAAGCCGTCGGCGACGATGTGGACACCCATCACGTCATCGAAGACATCGGCATTTTGCTGGGCAATGCCTTTGACCAGGCATTAGGCAATAAAAAAGGCATCACACGATACGGCTGTGAATTTCTTCCGATGGATGAATCGCTGTGTCGGGTTTGCGTCGACATCAGCGGCAGACCTTATCTCGTCTACCACGTAAACCTCACCCGGGAATTTATCGGTGATTTTGAATGTGAAATGCTGAAAGAATTTTTAATCGCCTTCGCGAACAACGCTAAAATCGCCCTGCATGTCGAAAATCTTTACGGCGACAACAATCATCACATCGTTGAAGGCATTTTTAAGGGCTTTGGCCGGGCGATGGCAACCGCCGTCCGCGTCAATCCGAATGACGCCCGCGTTCCCAGCACAAAGGGGGTGCTCTGATGAAAACCGCAATTATCGACTATGACGTCGGCAATCTAAAAAACGTCGCGACGGCTCTTGACGCCATCGGTGTCGAAGGCGTTATTACCCGCAATCCCAAAGTGATTGCGGATTGCGGCGCCGTGGTGCTTCCGGGTGTCGGTGCCTTTTCCGACGCGATGGACAATCTTGAACGCTTTGAGCTTTTGACGCCCATCGACAAACACGTTAAAGCCGGAAAACTGCTATACGGCATTTGTCTCGGGATGCAGCTCCTTTTTGATGAAAGTGACGAAGACGGTCTTTTTAGAGGCCTTGGGTTTGTTCCCGGCCGCGTGGAAGCATTAGTCCCTCACGAAGGTTATAAAGTGCCCCACATGGGTTGGAACAACCTGATTATTCACCGCAAGGACCCCATGACCCGACATTTAAACAACCGCGAAGATTATGTTTATTTTGTCCATTCGTTTTACGCGGTGCCAACGGATTTTGACGCCCATGTACTCGCCTATGCCGATTATGACGTGCCGGTTCCCGGCATTGTGCGTAAAGATAATGTGATCGGCACACAATTCCATCCGGAAAAAAGCGCCGCCGTCGGGCAGCGCATCTTAGAAAATCTCAAGGAGGTGGCCAACTCATGATTATCCTACCTGCCATCGATTTAAAGGACGGTCAATGTGTCCGTCTCAAACAAGGCCAAAAAGAAGAAAAGACCGTCTATTTCAACGATCCCGTTTCCGTCGCCCTTTCTTTTCAAAAACAAGGCGTCGAATATCTGCATATGGTTGATTTGGACGGCGCTTTTGACGGCGTTCCCAAAAATCTGGATCTAATTCGCGATGTCGTCCGCGCTCTGGATATTCCCGTTGAGCTCGGCGGCGGTATCCGCACGGCGGAAATTGCCAAAATGTATAT
>CACZTE010000212.1 GCA_902784045.1 uncultured Eubacterium sp.
CAGACTCACCGGGGCCGTCAAAAACACCTATGGCTGTGTCTACGGCTTTAACAAAGGCGAAGGCCATTCACGTTTTCCCAATGTGCATGATTTTTCCAAAATGCTTATCGACCTTAACACCCTCGTCGGGCCAAAGCTCTACATCATGGACGGCGTGATGGCTATGGAAGGCAACGGACCGGGCTCCGGCACCCCCGTCGCCATGAACGCCATCCTTATCTCAGAGGATCCTGTCGCTATCGACACACTCTTCGCGCACATGGTCGCCATCAATCCCGATTATGTCCCCACCAATGTCTACGGCGCGCAAATGGGTTTCGGGCACAACCGACTGGAAGACATCGAGGTTGTTGGAGATGATTTGGAATCCTTCGTCAATCCCGATTTTGAAGTCGAGCGCATTCCCGTCGCCGACGAAGGGGGCATCAGCCGCCTCAAATACCTCAAAGGCCTCATCACCAGACGCCCTGCTGTCAATAAAGACAAATGCATCGGCTGCGGCGTGTGTATGCGCGCCTGCCCATTAAAACCCAAGGCCATCACCATGACGGAAGGCGGAGAAAATCGGTATCCTCAGTACGATTATCATCGGTGCATTCGCTGTTACTGCTGTCAGGAAATGTGCCCCGAGGAAGCCATCACGGTCAAGACGCCGTTTTTAGGCAAACTGTTTATCTATCGTTAAATCATAAGGAGAATCTTCATGTTAGCGGCAAAACTCATTTGGAAATGTCTCGAAAAAGAGGGGGTCCGGACCATCTTCGGCTATCCGGGAGGCGCGCTTCTGCCGATGTACGAAGCGTTGCGCTCCTCATCCATCAAACACGTTCTCGTGCGAAACGAACAATCCGCGCCTCACATGGCCAGCGGATACGCCAGAGAATCCTGCAGTGTTGGCGTGTGCTTGGCCACATCGGGTCCCGGCGCTACCAACCTCATCACCGGCATCGCCACAGCTTTTCTTGATTCCATTCCGCTGGTGGCCATTACCGGTCAGGTCAACCGTGATCTCATTGGAACCGACGCCTTTCAGGAAGCGGACATTTTCGGTGCCACCACGCCATTCACCAAACATTCCTATCTTGTTAAAAATCCCGAAGAGTTGCCACGCATCATTCACGAGGCATTTCATATCGCTACCACCGGTCGTCCCGGCCCGGTTCTCATCGACATTCCCAGAGATGTTCAAAACGAAAACATCCGCAATGTCAAATACGCCGACAGTGTCGACATCCGCGGCTACAAGCCGACTTACGAAGGCCATACCGGTCAGATTAAACGGGCGCTTCGCAAAATAAAAAGCGCCAAGCGGCCGGTGATCTACGCCGGCGGTGGTGTGCGCCTAAGTCACGCCAGACCGGAGCTGCTTGCCTTTGCTGAACGCGCCAATATTCCCGTTATTACCACGATGATGGGTATCAGCTGTTTCCCGGAAAATCATCCGTTGTACTGCGGCGTCGTCGGGTCCCACGGCTTTCAATATTCCAACGTCATCATGGCTGAATCGGATTTGTGCATCTGCATCGGCGCCCGCATGAGCGACCGGGGCACCGGCGGTTATACCGGCGATTTTGATACCAAGCAGCTCATTCACATCGATATCGATCCGGCGGAAATCGGCAAAAATATTAACAATACAAATATTCCTATTGTCGGCGACGCTAAGCGCGTCCTCGCCGGACTCACTGAAAAAGTCGTCACCAAGGACCTAAAACCCTGGCATAAACGCATCGACAAAATCAAAGCGGAAAACCCGATCATTTACGACGATCCTTCCGAACTGTCCCTGGTCAATCCCAAGCGTTTTGTCCGGGATTTATCGGAAATCGCGCCGGAGGAAACCACCCTTTTCGGCGACGTTGGCCTCAACCAGATCTGGGCAGCGTTGCATTTCAAGATTTACGGTGAACGTAAGTTCTTCACCTCGGGTGGTATGGGCACCATGGGTTACGCCATTCCCGGCGCCGTCGGCGCAACTACTTATCTGAACGACGCGGACATCACGTCCCGCACGGTCATCGCCATGTGCGGCGACGGCAGTTTTCAGATGTCGATGGCAGATCTCGGCATCATCGCGGCCCACGGTCTTCCTATCAAAATCATCGTTATGAACAACACCAAGCTTGGCATGGTGCGTCAGCTTCAGCATGATGTCTACGGTAAAAATCATTACAGCGGCACCGACATTGACTTCAACGTCGATCTCATGCAGCTTGTAAAAGCCTACGGCATTCCCGGTTACCGCGCCAGCACCACCGAAGAAGCTCTTGATATGATGAAAACCTGCTTTGACACTCAGGGCCCGACACTGCTCGAATGTCTGGTCGATCCCGATTTTATGTATATTTAGGAGGCTCCCATGGAAAAACATTGTCTCTCA
>CACZTE010000213.1 GCA_902784045.1 uncultured Eubacterium sp.
ATGGCTGATATTCCGAAACCCGCTGGTCAGAAATCCGCGCCGCGTCGTGCGTACACTCTGGACCAATACCGCTTTGTTGTTGATTTCGCAAAACATCATCCGGATGGGCTGGGCCCTTTTGTAATGCTGAAGTCTGGCGTTAGAATTGCCGAACTGTGTGGGCTGAAATGGGGCGATTTCGACTTTGACGCCGGCTTGCTAAGCATTCGAAGGACGTGGACAGATGAGGATGGAGTAAAATCCTACGGAAAAACCGTATCCTCTTTGCGCGTCATTCCGCTGGACACAGAAGCTATTAACTATCTTAAAATGCAATCACAAGATGGAGATAATTTTGTAATAGGCTTACTCCCCGACCGTTTCCGAAAAAAAGTTTTTAAAAATTTTCAAAATGATTTACTGGAATTGCAACCTGATTTTCCTCGTTTGACCCCACACGAAATGCGTCATACTTACGGAACAATGTTGTATCAGGCTGGCACAGATCTATTAACAATTAGCAGAGTCATGGGGCATGCATCTGTTTCAACAACACAAAAAATTTATGTTCACGATACCGTGGACGATTTAATAAAAAATATCAAATTTCCGGATTAAAATCGCTGATTTTTGGGAAAAACGCGGGAAAAATGCGGGAAACAAAAATAAAAACGGCTATTTAAAGCCGTTTTTTAGGTTAAACCCGATATTGATCAAATATCCGAAAACTTTACGAATTTTTTAATCTTTCAATCGGGTGGTTTTTGAATTATCGATATTTAGCGGTTGTATTTGGCTTCAATGGCGGCTATTTTGTCGATGCGTTTTTGATGCCGGCCGCCTTCGAATTCGGTGGAGAAGAAGACCCGGGCGATGTCTTTGGCCAGCTCTTCGCCGATGACCCGTCCGCCCATGACCAGCACGTTGGCGTCGTTGTGCCTGCGGGTCATCATGGCTTCGTATTCGTTGGTGCACAGCGCCGCGCGGATGCCCGGGATTTTGTTGACGGCAATGCTGATGCCGATGCCGGTTCCGCAGACGCAGATGCCGTAGTCGGCCTCGCCTGCCGCCACGGTTTCACCGACTTTTTGTCCGTAGTCGGGATAGTCCACCCGTTCGCCCTGACAGCCCAGGTCGATGACGGTGTGCCCCTGTTCGGTCAAGTGGTCACGCAAAATGTTTTTGAGTTGATAGCCGCCATGATCGGCGCCCATTACGATTTTCATGTGTATCACCTCCGGCTTTGATACTTTGATTATACCACGTTATCAACCGGATTGCCTTGTTTTTTTGATTATACGGCAAATTCGGATCTGCCGGCATTGCCTTTTGCCAAAAAGGCTTTGAGGGCCTGCATGTGTTTGCGCATTTCCTGGGCGCCCAAATCGTAGACGGCCTGGAGTTTTTGGGGATCGTGGGAGACGCGCCCGATGGGCAGGTGTGTTTCGGGGCGGATGACAAAAACTTGTCCCGCTTTTTCTTCGCGGACGATATCCCGCACCATGGCGTTGTAGAGGATGTGGCGAAAACGCATAGCTCTGGCCACGACGGGGTAGTCTTTGAGGAGGGCGCTGAAGCCTTTGAGGCCGCTTTGCCTGTCTTTACGATAGTCGGCGGGCTGGGTGAGGATGACGACGTTGCGGTCATAGCCTTGACTTTCGGCCCATTTGAGGGGGATGGGATCGGCAATGCCGCCGTCGAGCAGGGCCATGTCTCCGATGATGACGGGGCGGGAGACGATAGGCATGGAGGCGGAGGCGCGAAACCAGTCGAGGTCTTCGCCGTCGCCCAGGTCGCAGCAGTGATAGACGGGACGGCCGGTTTTGGCGTCGGTGGCCACCACGTAGAAGGCCATGGGATCGGCGCGATATGTCTCTACGTCGAAGGGGTCCAGGGTTTCGGGCAATTCACGGTAGCAAAAGTCGGCGCCGTAGAGATCGCCGGTTTTGATGAGGGAGCGAATGCTGCAGTAGCGGGGATCTTTGGCGAAACGTTTGTTGTAGCGCAGGGCTCTTCCCGGCTGGTGGGATTTGTAGTTGCAGCCGAAGGCAGCGCCGGCGGATACGCCGACGGCGGCGTCGTAGGTGATGCCTTCGTTCATCATGACATCGATGACGCCGGCGGTGAACATGCCGCGCATGGCGCCGCCTTCCATGATTAGAGCTGTTTTCATTGGTTGGTTTACCTCGGTTTATCAATTTTTATGATGAATCGTTGTCACGCCGCACGGTTGGCGCGACCAAACGATATCCCTATTACTTTAAATGAAAAGTGGGGATGATTTCAAGGTAATCTTTGTTTTTTAGATTGGATGCTTTAGATTTTTCGCGAGACGCGGGTTGATTGCTTCGGCGGATGAACCCGAATGATTCACGGGGAGACCGTCTTCTGTCCGCGTAAAGCAAAATAATCTCAAAACATCGAAGCTCCAAAAACGCCTCACACCATCAGCTCGCACACCAGATTGCTGAAAGCCACCGGATCGTCAATGGGCATCCCTTCAATGAGCATCGCCTGATCATAGAGCAGAGCCGCGTATTTGTCCACCGTCTCCGTTTCACCGGCAGTCACCGCCCGGGTCAGTCCCGCGAATACCGGATGATCGCCGTTGATTTCCAGCACCTTTTTCGCCTTGAGCATCGGGTCCGCCTGCTGGCCCAGCGCTTTGGCCTGTTCCGCCATCACCTTTTCCATTTCCAGGGAAACCCCTTCGCCGGTTGAAAAGCACACCGGATGGCTCTTCAGTCTGGCGGATAATTTGACATCGCTCACTTTGTCGCCCAAGGCTTTTTTCACCGCGTCGATGACATCCTTGGAGGCTTCCGCC
>CACZTE010000214.1 GCA_902784045.1 uncultured Eubacterium sp.
ACCCTGACGGCCCTTGTCTCCTTCGTCATCGGCTTTATACTCTTGCTGTTTAACCTCATCGCCGTTGTTGTTGACCCCACCACCGAAGGATGGGATGACTCCGCGCAGGCCATGAGTTATACCGAGCCGAAAAAGCCCGAATACAGCGACCCGACGCCGAAGAAAACGCCCGAGGAACTAAGCGCCTTTATTGACAAAGTTGACAGCTTGCCCACTGACGAGGCATACGCCGAAATCCTTAAAGCGCGAAACCCTAATAACTCGTTCGTGCTCATCGACGACCACGCCATGTTTTGGGGCGAGACGGCGCCGACCTGCGCCAGCGACGGCGATGTCTATATCAACGGCGCTTCAACCTATTGGCGAGAAAACGGCCAGTGGTGTTTAACTAAATCCAAAGGCGCCGTTTATGTGAGGTAATTATGCCGGACTTAGAAAAATTTGTTTCGATTATGGAAAACCTGTGCGGTGATGACTCCCACGGTTACAGCCAATATCACCGCTACGGCCCCGATTATGACTGCTCCTCCGCCGTCATTTACGCGTTGGAGCAAGCCGGCTGGCCAATGAATGGGGCGCTGACCACCGACCACATTCGCGCGCCCCTTGTCGCTCAGGGCTGGGCGTGGCTGCCGCCGTCCATCCCCAAAGAGCGGGGCGACATATTACTCGCAGAAGAGTACCATGTCGCCGTCTATGTCGGTGCCGGTCTCTTAGCCGAGTTTGCCATCGACGAGAACGGCGGCATCGCCGGAGCTCAGCCCGGTGACCAAACCGGCACCGAAGCTTATATTCATGAGTATTACGATTACCCGTGGGACGGCGTCCTGCGGTATACAGGAAAAGAAAGGAGTGTTGAGTTTATGCACGCGATTATTCAGCCGTACGGCAAAAATTACATGGTCTACTTCAACGGCGAGCGGATTTTTTATCTCTCTCATCCCGATCAAGTTGAAGTGCTTCAAATGATATTTGAGAAATGCCATGGCAAACGGATGCCGCAATTTGTGTTGGGCGCCGCGGACGCGCCGTGGTTTACAAGGCTTCGTGAAGTCTTCGGATAAATCCCACCTGCAACGCGACAAAAAGGCCCCCTTTGATATAAGTAAGCGTCTAAATTTTAATTTAGCAACGCGAACTTATCGAGCGAAGCGGGTGGAAGGGGGGCTGTCGCGAAAAGCTCGCTTGCCTCAAGCCCTCACCATCCCTCAATAAAAAGCGCCGACAACATCCTGTCGCCGGCTATAATTTAGGAAAAGAAATGAAAAAATTGACGAGGCAAAACCTCATTTTTCAGTTGTTAGTATAGATGATTTTACCCAAGAAGTCAACCCTTTTAACGGTTGTTGATACATGAAAATCTATACTGACACAAACGCGCGTACAGCCGTCAAAAGCTTATCGCTCACCTATCTATTCATCATTCATCCCCCGAAGCGACCGAGTCGCCCACCGCGAAAAGCCTGCGGGTCTCAAAAAGCATTCGCCACTCAACTCGCCCCTCACGCCGGCTCATCCACGTTCTTAAACCCGCCAATGATATTAATATCGCCGTCGTTGGCTTCCGATCTGAAAAACTCCACGCGGTAGTGACCGATGCCGTCGTCAAACACCCGGCGGAAAGGCACCGAATAAATCTTGCCGTCGGCCGTGTGGGCACGAATGCGCTCCGGCGTCACCGCGCTCAGGAAACGCTGCCGGTCCTCTTTCAAAATCAACTTGGAATAAAAGCGCAGCGCGTCGGAAAACTTCGGAATCTTCGCGGCTTCGTAAGTGGGCAGCGCGTGCGCCGCGTCCTTATCCACATGGTAGAGCTCAAAGCGTTCACTGTCCATATCGTGAATCAGCCACACCGCGTCATAGGCCTGGCCGAGAGCCTCGATGACCGCCGCCCGCTGCTTGAGCGATTGCTCGGCTTGTTGCTCTTTGCGGACAATCTCATCCACATTCTTAAAGCCGCCCACCACACAGTTTTGGCCGTCGGGGAGCGCCATCTTGGTAAACTCAAGGCGGTAATACCGGATGCCGTCCTCAAAAATCCGGCGGAAAGGCACCGAATAAATCATATTGTTTTCCGTGTTGGCCGTGATTTTCTCAGGCGTCACCGCCTCAATCAGGCGCGCCCGATCCTCTTCCACCACCAACTGGGTGTAAAAGCGAAGGGCCTTGGTAAACGTATCCAGTTTCACCGCGGCGTCCGCCGGAATCATGTGTTTCAGCTGCGGGTCAATGCGGAACAGCTCAAAGGATTCTTTTTCCATATCCGTGATCAGCCACACCGAGTCGTAGGATTTGGTCAGCGCCTCAATCACGGCGTCATGTCTGGCCTTGTCCGACCGGGCCCGTTCATACTTGTCGGTGATATCCGAGATAAACACATAATACAGACTGTTTTGTTCGTCATATTCCACATAATGGCCGTAATCGTCAATCCAGCGAACCTCGCCGTCCTTGCGGATGATGCGGTATTCCACAAAATCCAAATCCTCGCGGCTGCGGCTCACCTGATCGGTGATGGAGTCGGAAATCCGCTCATAATCGTCGGGATGCACCATCCCCCGGAACGTAAAGCCGGTCAGCGCCTTAAATTCCGCCAGATCGGCACAGCCGAAAATGTCGAACACCGCCTGATTGGCGTAGAGCAATTCCTCCTTGTCGTCGGCCCGATAGATGAAAAAGCCGCCGGGCATCGTTTCGCCGAAACTCTCAATCACCGAGAGAATCTGCTCAATCATCAACTTCTCGTTGGGCTCCCGGATGGAGAGCACCGCGATGGCCACGGCAATGGTGCCGGTCACATCGTTGACGCCGATACGGCGGGCGAAGGAATGCACCACAGAGCCGTCGGGCATCTTCTCGTCGTAAAACGTGCGGACGCCCTGCTCGCAGCAAGTCTTCACCACATTTTTCATAAAGGCCGCGTCATAAGGCACAAATTCCGGTCCGAAATCGGTCAAATCCATGTCGAAAAACCGCATAAAGAAATCGCGGTAGGACCGGTTGGTGCGCACAAAGCGCGTGCGGTCGTCCTTCACCTCAATAATGCACATCGGCAGCGTGCTGTAGGTGTTTTGCAGACTGTCCTGCTCGTCCCGGGCGATGACCGCCACATCGTAGAGATTCACGCCGCAGACCAGCTCGTAATAGCCCGATTCCTCGGGATTCTCATAGCCGGCAGTCTTGTGCTTGTCGTGATAGGCCAGGGTGTCGGCGAAAGGCATGGGCTTGCTGAAATAAAAGCCCTGCAGCTTGGAACAGCCGATTTCCTGAAGGAAGCGGACCTGGCTTTCCGTCTCCACCCCTTCGCAGATGGTGTCGATGCCCAAAGCCAGCGCCATCTTCATCAGCTCCGTCAGCATGATTTTGCCGCTATCGTTCTCATCCAATCTGCGCATAAAGCCCATATCAAATTTCAGCAGGTCAAACTTGATGCTGTGCAGCACGTCCAGCGACGAATAACCACTGCCGAAATCGTCCATCCACACCGGGAAACCAAGGTTTTGGAAACGCGTGATCTGATTTTTCATAAAATCAAAATCGCTGCCGATGATGCTCTCGGTAATCTCAATGCTGATGCGGTCCCGGCTAATGCCCGCCGCGTCCACCCGGCGCCTGATTTCCTCCACCATGTCGCAGGCGTCAAAATCCGAGCGGGACAGATTGATGGAATGGGGCACGATAAAATAGCCTTTATCCGCCTTCTGCCGCATGTGGGAAAGCACCTCGTCCAGTACGTACAAATCCAGCTTATAAATCAATCCCGCTTCCTCAAGGGTGGGAATAAAATCAGCGGGAGAGAGAAAACCTTTGTCCGGATCAATCCACCGGGCCAGCGCCTCCTCATCGCAGACCATGCCGTTGACCGCCCGCACGATGGGCTGATAAAAAACTTGAATGCGCTTGTCCGCCAGAGCGGCTTCAAAATTTTCCAGCACAAACTGCCGCTTTTGAACACCCTCATTCATCGTCTCGTCAAAATAACGATAGGCCGAGCCGTAAGTGCTCTTAATACAATCACAGGCGATTTTGGCGCGGTCATAGGCCATGCCCACCGGCACCGGCTCAAACCGGTGGGGATAAATCCCGACACTGATTCTCAGATGCTCCTCCGCTCCCGACTGCCGCCACGCCGAAATCAACGCGTCAAGTTTGTCCGTCAGGCCATCCTCCTCGGAAACGGCCGCGAAACGGTCGGCGCCGATATGACAGCAACGGGAAGCGTGGAAAACCCCGCTCAACGTTCTGGCGAACTGCTTGAGCATTTTGTCCCCCGCGGTAAAACCGTATTGATGGTTGTAGCGCTTCATACCTTTCAAGTCGATGTACAACAACACCGGGATGCCCCCCTGATTCAAAATAAACTTTCTGCCCACTTCCGCCAGTTCAAAGAAATAGCTCAAATTGGGAAGGCCGGTCAGATAATCATAGCGCGTGACATCGGTGACGCTTTGGGCGCGAAACGCTTCGCCCAAAGCGCGGTTTAAATCCTCGCCGCCATCCTCGCGGTAATCCCCCTCATCGGTAAACCACAAAAGCGTCAGGATGCTCCCGTCGTCAGCCGTCATATGCTCGCCGGTCATCCGCACCAGCCGGTAGCCGGCCGCAAAGCGCTTTTTGCTTCGGTAAACCGTGTTCAGCGCTTCGTCCTCGGCGCCGAAACGGAGAATGGCGTTGGTCACCCGGGCCGTGTCCTCGGGATGCACATCCTGAAACATATTATTATTGATGTTCGCGTAGAGCAGCTCGCGGTCCGTATACTCAAAGAGATCTAAAAACCCGTCGGTCACCGCCAGAAACACCACTGTCCCGTCAATCAACTGACAAAAGGCAAAGGGCTGGCGCATCTTTTCGATAATCGCTCGCCGTTCTTCTGGAAAATCATATTTTTTCATTACACTTGGCCTTACTTTCCTCATCATTTTGGTTTTTTACCATTCTGACATCGCTTTGAAGGTCAGTTTTCATCTCGTTATCATAGAAGCCGCAGATGGTCCGCGGATCATCTTTGATACTGTCCGCGGCGCTTTCCGCCCGGGCAAAACGCGCCTCCACATCGGCCTCGCGCTGCGCGCCGACATACACCCCGAAACGCAGGCTGATTTCCTCAGCCGTCGACGCGTCGGCCAGCACCTCCGACACAAATTCCTCAAACAGCGGCATGTAGTCCTCCTGGTGCAGACAGTACAGCAGGAAGGTATCTTCCTCCTGCCTGCAGCAGACGCCGCCGGTTTTTCTGGCCAGCTTCTTCAGGCTGACGGCGATGCGCTTGAGCACCTCTTCGCCGAACTGTCTGCCCATTTCTTTGTTGACCAGGCGGAACCGGTTGATATCGCAAACCACCGCGTCCAGCGTTTCGTCCTTATACACATGGTCAAGGCGTCCCACATAGCGCAGGAAATAATCCTTGTTTAAAAGGCCGGTCAGCTTATCCCGTTCCGTGTAGCGAATCAGGTCGCGGTCCTCGGACAGCTCGATGCATTTGGCGATGCGGGCCTTCACAATCTCAATTTCCGGGAACGGCTTGGGAATGAAATCCAGGGCGCCGCTCTTCAGGCAATCCAGTTCCGCCGCGTGATAGGCGGATAAAAAGATCACCGGAATCGCCATCAATTCCTCATCCACGTGCATTTCCGTCATCACTTCCCGGCCGTTCATACCGGGCATGAACCAATCCAAAAGCACCAGGTCCACATCATCCCTATGTTCGCGAAGAATCGCCAGGGCTTCTTCCCCGTCAGACGCGTAGCGCACATCATAGTCGTCTTTCAGCAGATTGCCCAGGGTTTCCCGGTTGCTCTCCAAATCCTCGACAATCAAAACCTGTTTTCTGGCGTGAATCACCGGAATATACTCATAGGCCGAATCATCTTCCGAGGATTGATGCTCCGGCAGCACCGTCTCTTTCAAATACTGCTTTCTGTCGTACATGGCCTGATCAGCCTCGTCAAACACCTCGGCCAGCGCGTTGTGGCGCTCGGGATCGTATTCGGCCATGCCCGCGGAGATGGTCTCCCCGAAGCGAATTTTGGAAGGGTCTTTGGGAACGGCGTTGATCTGATCCATCAGCGAAACCCGGCCGTAATAATCGTCCCCCGACAGAATCACCGCGAACTCGTCGCCCCCGATGCGGAACACCGGGCTGTGGCTGAAAATGCCGCAAATCTTCATACAGCCGTTTTTAATGCAGGTATCCCCTTCCTGATGGCCGTAAAGATCGTTGACGTCTTTCAGGTTGTTGATGTCGCAAACCACCACGGCAAAGGGTTTTTGTTCGCCCTTGGCGATGGCGTCGTCAATTTTCTTTTCCCATTTCGCGTAGGCATTCTTGTTTTTAATACCCGTCAGCGCGTCCACATCGGCCATTTTTCGGGCAACCATCAGGTTCTCCCTGGTTTTGGCTGTGAGTTCTTTAAAGCTCCGGGTGAGAATCCCCATCTCGTCGTCTTTGTCATAGGTCAGCTCATAGTCATAATTGCCCTTTTGCGCCTGCTTCGCGGCCTCTGTCAATTCGCTCAGCGGCTTGGTCAGACGGTTCGAAAAGCGCATCATCACCCAGGCTGCCGCCAACAGAATCAAAAGAGACGCGATGAGCATATTCACGAGTATACCCCACCACCGGCCGTCAATCTCCGAGACCGGCGCCGTGACATACAGCCGCATCCCGTTGGTTAACGGCGCCCACACGGCCTCCCGCCAGGCCCCGTCATAACGGTAGCGCACATGATTATCGCCGATGACCTGCTCCGAATCGTGGATATTGGCCACCTCCGGATTTTGGCCGCCCTTGATTTTGGGATGGTACATAAACTGCCCTTTTTCATCCACCACAAAGGCGTAGCCGGTGTCAAAAATCTTCACATTTTTCACCACATTGGCCAGCGTCTCGTAATCAATTTCCATGCCCACCACACCGATAAACCGGTCGCGCCAATACACCGGCACATTGTAAGACACCACCAAAGTGCCCAGGTTTTCCGTGCGGTAGGGCGGCAGCCACACCCCTTTGCCCGTGG
>CACZTE010000215.1 GCA_902784045.1 uncultured Eubacterium sp.
ATTGGTCATGCTGGATTTTTACGCCGATTGGTGCGGTCCCTGCAAATTGATGAGCCCGGTGGTGGAGCTTGTGTCGGAGGATTTCGCTGGCGACATTATCGTCGGGAAAGTCGATGCCGACGTCGATCACGAACTGGCCGCGGTTTATAATGTGATGTCTATTCCCACGATCAAATTTTTTAAAAACGGCGAGGTGGTTGACGAAGTCACCGGCGTTCATCCCAGAAAAGTGCTGGATGATAAAATCAAAGCCCTGCTTTAAGGAGGCATGATGAAAGATTTAGTGATTATCGGCGCGGGCCCGGCGGGCATGACCGCCGGCATCTACGCTACCCGCGCGGGTCTTTCCGCCCTGGTGCTTGAGCACAATTATGTCAGCGGCGGTCAGATCATCAACACCTATGAAGTGGACAATTATCCCGGTTTTCCCGGTATCAACGGCTTTGATCTGGCGCAGAAAATGCGCGAACACGCCGACGCGCTCGGCGTCGTCTTTGACACGGCGGATGTCCGCAGAGTCGAGCGGATCGACGGCGGTTTCCGCGTGAGCTCCGACAAGGATCCCATCGACACCAAGACGGTGATTATCGCCTCAGGCGCCGATCACAGCAAGCTGGGCATTCCCGGTGAGGATACTTACGGCGGCATGGGCGTGAGCTACTGCGCTACCTGCGACGGCGCCTTTTACCGCGGCAAGGACGTGGCGGTCATCGGCGGCGGCGACGTGGCCGTGGAGGACGCGATCTTTTTGGCCAGAGCCTGCCGCAAGGTTTATGTGGTGCACAGACGGGACGCGCTCCGGGCGCAAAAATCCTTGCAGGATAAGCTGTTTGCCTGTGACAATGTGGAAATAGTCTGGGATTCAAACGGCACCGCCATTGAGGGCAAAGACGGCAAGGTCAGCGCTCTAATTGTCCAGAATAAGTTTTCCGGCGAAACCAAAAAGCTGGACGTGGACGGCGTGTTTATCGCCGTGGGCATCGTGCCCAATTCGGAAGTATTCGGCGGTCTGATCGACCAGGATGACAAGGGTTATATCCTTGCCGATGAAACCGGCGCCACGTCGACCCCCGGCATTTTCGCCGCCGGTGATGTCCGCGCCAAAGCGCTTCGTCAGATTGTCACGGCGGTGGGCGACGGCGCCAACGCGGTGGCCGCGGTCGAACGCTATCTCAACGAACAATGATTTCCGCGGCGATTCGCGGTTCAAACCCATTCAATCTTTACCAATTCAATCTACATTCATTCAATCTACAGGAGGAATAAACAATGAGTATTTATGATTACACGTTAAAAGACGGCAAGGGCAATGATGTGTCGTTAAAGGATTTTGAAGGCAAGGTGATCATGGTGGTCAACACGGCCACAGGCTGCGGCTTTACCCCGCAATACAAGGACATTGAAGCCATGTATGAAAAATATCACGACAAGGGCCTGGAAATCATCGACATTCCCTGCAATCAGTTTGCCGGACAGGCGCCGGAAAGCGATGAGGAAATTCACGAATTCTGCACCCTGCACTACAACACCCAGTTTCCCCAGATGAAAAAATCCGATGTCAACGGCGATAATGAGCTACCCCTCTACACCTATCTCAAATCCCAACAAGGCTTTAAAGGCTTCGGCCACGGTCCCAAAGCGATGGCCATGGGCGCGATGCTAATGAAGATGGACAGAGATTATAAGAATAAACCTGATATCAAGTGGAATTTCACCAAGTTTATCGTCGACCGTGCCGGCAACGTGGTGGAACGCTTTGAGCCCACTGCCAAAATGAGCGTGGTGGATTCTTTTGTGGCGGGCCTGCTCTAAGGTTTGCCAACCCATTATATCCGCAATTTTTACTCCCAAATTTTTTGTCTTGGCCTTCGGTGTTCCAACCGCCGGAGGCGTTTGTTGCTTTTTGGGAAGGGGATGAGACTTTCAAGCTTGTCGAGGAGCGGGAAGTGGTTTCTTCGTTTGATGAATAATGAATAATGAATGATGAATGATCGGACATACCCCGTATCGTAGACATTTTTAAAAGAGGGGCTTTTGAATGTGAAGACGGGCTTCGCGTCTCTGATGCATTTCACAGCATGTGCAATAATTGAAAGATAAGCCATGAATCTTCCGCGCTGAGCAATCCCTTACCGCCAGCAAATCATTTGTGGTTTGGTTTTAAAAAGAAGATCTCTCGCCTGCGGCGAGGAAATAATTTGTCGATGCCTTCAGTGTCCCAACCGCCGGAAGCGTTTGTTGCATTTTGAGCGATAAGCCCTTGCCGAGCGGCCGGATGCGCGATGCGCTTGCGCATTAAAGGATCCGGACATTGGGCAAGGATAACGTTCATGAGCACATAGCGCGACAGCGCGGGTGCGAATGGACGTCGAATGGCGAGAGTGCAATTCCACCCGCTTCGCTCGATAAGTTCGCATGAACCTCCACCCATTTCATTTGATAAGTTCGCGTTGCTGAATTAGAAATTCAGACGCTCACTTAAGCACGAAGCTATTCGGGCTTATCGCGTAAACTAAACTGTACTCGAAGTTTTGCCGGGCGAAACGGTTAATGTGTACCCCGTATCGTAGACATTTTTAAAAGAGGCGCTTTTGAATGTGGAGATGGGCTTCGCGCGTCTGATGCTATTTCACTGCGCGTCAAATGATTGGATGACAACAATAAACGCACCGCGCTGAGCAATCCCTTACCGCCAGCAAATCATTTGTGGTTTGGTTTTAAAAAGAAAATCCCTCGCCAGCGGCGAGGTCAGAGTGTAGACAAAGTCCAGGGCAAAAGCTCTGGGCTTTTGTTATTAATAGATAATATGAAGTGACCTCACATTTGTAGCATCGTGGATTTACCTGTATAATGAAAAAACAAAGATAACAGGATTTACCGCATA
>CACZTE010000216.1 GCA_902784045.1 uncultured Eubacterium sp.
AGATTTAAAATAATAGATTAATATAAGAACAAAGGGGGAAGCGATGAAAAAGCGCGTAACAAAAATCTTAAAGCCGTTTGCGTTATTGGCGGCAACAGCCGCGGTTCTTTTTGGTGCGACTACACCGGCTTTGGCTCAGGATGCCAAAAACACAGGGAATAGCGGAAAAACATTGCGCATTCTATTCACGCAGGATTTGCATTCCAACGAATTGCCTTTTCAAATAAGAGATGATAAGGACAATATAAAGCAAGTCGGCGGATTTGCCAGACTTAAAACCGCTATTGACGACAACAAGTCCGATACTATGATTCTTGTTGACGGCGGAGATTATTCTCACGGTTCACTGTTTAACTCAATTTTTAAATCCAAAGGATCAGATCTTGCTTTGTTGGGCAAGATGGGCTTTGACGCAACCACGCTCGGCAATCATGAATTTGATGATGGGCCGAAGGCATTGGCCCAATCAACTGAGGCCTCCGCTGCCGGACAAAAGTTGCCGGTAATCGTGTCATCCAATATTCAATACGGGGAGAGTGAAGGCTCGCAAGCTTTGAAAGCCGCGATGGAAAAGCACGGCACAAACATGCAGATCCTCGAAAAAAACGGCGTTAAAATCGGTTTGTTCGGTTTGATGGGCAAACAAGCGTCAGGTAGTGTAATTGACGGGGGTGATGTAACCTTTGCCGATCAAACGGAAATCGCGCGCCGGTGTGTCTCCGCGTTGAAAGAGCAGGGCGTGGATGTCATCATTTGTCTATCCCATTGCGGTACTTCTCCTGATAAATCCAAATCTGAAGATGAACAGTTGGCCGAGCAGGTTGAAGGCATCAATGTGATTATCAGTTCGCACACGCACCGTCCGTTGCAAGAGCATATCATCGGCGCCAACAATACGGTTATTGTTTCCACAGGGTGTTACGGTCAGTATTTGGGCCTTTTAGATTATCAAGTTGACAACAAAAGCGTTAAAAATGCCAAACTGATTCCCATCACTGATCAGATCAAAGAAAACGAAGAAATCAAATCTCAAATTGTTGCCTATGAAAAAAATGTTCAAGATGAATATCTTGATCTTTACGGTGTTAAATTTAATGATGTCATTGCCCGCAGCAATAAAAATTTTGAAACCCGTGATCAACTAGTTGAAACTTATCATAATTCAGATATTGGTAATTTTATCACTGATTCTTTTAGAGAGGTCGTCGGCAAAGATGTGAAGGACGAAAACAAACCAATCAGTTGGTTGATTTCAGGATGTGTTCGAGATACGATTAACAAAGGGGATATTTCCCTATATCATAATTACGGGATGCTCAGTATCGGCAGCGGCGCGGACGGAACGGCAGGCTCTTCTTTGATTAAAACCTATTTGAAGGGCTCAGACATTCGTAAACTCGTTGAAGCAGATCTGGTTGCGGGCCCAATGCTTCCGGTAGGTCAATTTATCTTTTCGGGAATTCGGTATCAATATGATATGTACAGACCGCCATTAAACCGAGCAACGGTCGTCGAAATTGAAAACAATGACGGCGGTTTTGAACCCCTCGACAACAACAAATTATATCCGTTGGTCACCACACGATATTCCCTGATGCTGTTTGAATCTTTTACGAAGAATTTAAAATGGTTAATCCAGTTAGACTATATGGATAAAAACGGTACAGCTTTCCAAACTATTGATGACGGCGTTATCCATGACCAAACGGGAAAGGAAGTTAAGGATTGGGAAGCGCTCATGGTTTACATGAAAAGTTTTAGCTCCGATAATTCCGGTCACCCAGTTATTCCGGCATCATACAACACGGTTAACGAGGTAAAAAAACAATCGGCTGGCGGTGTCAGCACATATTTTACAAATCCATCGGTTTACGGAGTGATCGAGTATGCCATAGCGGGAGTGTTGATTCTTCTTCTTGCTTTTATCATTTTCCGCATCGCGACTCACGGAAAACGTAAAGAACAACGGACTAACCGCGCGCGCCATAAACGCGGAAAATTTTAAACAAGTCAATCGGTTTCCTCAATTGTCAATCAAAAAATCCGGTACATGCCGGATTTTTTGATTGAAAGTATATTGTGTTTTCTATAGATAATATGAAGTGACCTCACATTTGTAGCATCGTGGATTTACCTGTATAATGAAAAAACAAAGATAACAGGATTTACCGCATA
>CACZTE010000217.1 GCA_902784045.1 uncultured Eubacterium sp.
GGCACAACATCTATGCCTTTTAAATTGCCTACATTATTGGATTTTCAAAGTTCTACACACCTTTTCGGTGTGGGAAGTTTTAGTTAGTTAGACAATACTACTCTTTTGATGATGACATTCAGATTAATTATTTTTGGGTATCAGACAAATCAAATTTAATACAATAAATGTTTTGAGAACTGATGTCCGCAGTGGTTTGTTCATTCTCATTATTTGATGAGAAATAAATTGAATTATCTGCTTGAGAAGCAATGACTTCTGACATAATTAGTATGGGCGCGGTAAGTTGCGTTGTTGTTTCTCCATCATCGGATAAAATCCATAAACTTTGATAATTTTGATTACCGGATTCGCTGTGTTTTGTGGCAACGACATGATGATTATCCGCTGTATATGTAGTGGTATCGTATGTACCCTTGGCGATGTTTTTGATCCGATTGGTTTCATTATCATAAATCGAAATACGTCTGTCTTTGCTAAATGTTGATATATACGCGATATGCTTGTTATCTGAGCTTAATGAAAAATCAAAAACGTTTCTGGCGATACATTTAGGAGTCAAAATAAGATTTCCGTCATTATCCTTTTCATCTTCTGTCATAGATACTTTATAAAGATCGGCCTGCTCTTCATCTTCAGTTCTTTTTCCTAGAAAAATTAAATCTTTCCTTTCGCTGTCATAAAGCATCTTATCAATGAACAAATGATTGGGAGTTTGATATGTTTTGCTTTTTCCGTCGATGTTTTTTTCAATAATGGCATTATCTTTATTGACATAAAGAATCGTGTTTTTCTCGATCAGGCATAAGGGCGATTGTATTTTTTCTGAAGGCTCAGAAATGCTCTTTGTGGTTCGCCTGTCAGCGGATGTCCAAAATAGTTGGATACTTCCTCCAGTAGACGTTTCTGCGCTTTTTTCGGTATAAAAAACGCCGTCATTATTCTTATCAAAAAGCGCGTTGGTTAATCGTTTATCCGAAGAAATAAAACTAGACACTGTTTTTGTTTCAGTCTTAAGAAGATTGATATTATTGCTGATAGGGGGGACTTTTGTGGTTTCAAATAATAAGAGCATGTTACCCGATTCCGATACATCATACAAAGTACCATCTCCCATATCGGTCATTGCAGTGGATTTCACATCATAATGATCATTATTCTCGGATTGGAAGAAAAAAGGATTGATGCTCAGAGGCGTGTTTTGCGGAATCAATATGCTTGTACAACCCGACAATAATAATGCCGATAATATAATGCATCCGAATAAAAGAATACGAGTCGATTTTTTTATCATGATACATCTCCTTTGTTGGCTGTGTTGCCGACATTAATGACAGGGATTTTGACAGTTACATTGGTTCCTTCGTCGGGGACACTGTCGATGGTGATTGTTCCGTCGTGTTTATCAACAATTTGTTTAACCAGATAAAGACCAAGCCCGGCGCCGCCCTCACCATTGCTGCGTGCTCGGTCTTCATCCACACGATAAAAGGCGTCAAAAATGTGAATTTGTTCGCTTTCGCTCATTCCAACGCCGTAGTCGCGAACCGATGTAACCATCATGTTATTCTCCAGAGTTGAGACGACATCGATAATGTCGCCAACATCAGAGTATTTGATGGCATTATGAAAAATATTAATAAAGAGCTGTTGAAGCCGATCATAATCACCTAATAC
This sequence comes from uncultured Eubacterium sp., assembly GCA_902784045.1. GTDB lineage: Bacteria > Bacillota > Clostridia > Eubacteriales > Eubacteriaceae > RUG12931. The sequence goes on from CACZTE010000217.1 coordinate 1,678, forward strand.
TTCCGGTATGGTGTCATCGTATTTATAATTAATGACAATCTCTTTAGCAACAGCTTTAAACTGCATCTGTTCAATGACATTGGAAATCAAAGCGCGAAGATCTAAGTTTGTGCGGTGAACTTCAAATTCTGTTTTGTCTAAACGATTGGCGTTCAGGAGATCGTCCACGAGACGAAGTAACCGATAACCTTCATGATTGATTGTGGTTAAAGATTTGTTCAGCATATCAGGATTGGTGACATTGCGTCTCATGAGCATATCGGTATAGCCGATAATGGTTGTCAGCGGCGTTCTGAGTTCATGCGAAACCGAACTGATAAATTTTTTCTGCTCACTTTCGAATTGTTTGTCGGCAGTGATATTGCGTATGATAATCAAATAGTTTTCTTCCAGACCCGAATCACTGATCGGACTTCCGATAATCATTAAGTTTCTGCTGTTACAGTCAATTTCTTCTGAGACATGGGTTTTGCCGTTGCGCAAATCATCGTACATGTCGCGCAGAAATGATTGGTATTGAAAATCGTAAATCGTTTTTGGATTGTTGACATTAAAATATTTTTTGATATAAGCATTAGAGGTAATAATATTGCCTTTTTGATCTATGGCCAAAACGCCGTCGTCCAAGGATGCGAGAACACTTGCCAGACGGTTTCTTTCGGTGTTGAGCTGCTTTATCACGCGGTTGATATTTTGGGTCATTGTATTAAATGCGTCAGTCAGTTCGCCGATTTCATCGTTACGTTTGTAATAAATAAAGGCATCGTAATTCTCGTTATTGATTTCTCCGGCGATTTGGGTGAGTTCTTTGATTGGACCTGTGAAATGGTCCGCGTAAGACAGCGTGACGACAATCAAAATACAGAAACCGGCAAGTCCCGCTAAACAATAATACAAAATGATATCGCTTAACAGGCTGTCCATTTTTTGCATATTGTATTGGCAGCCCATATACCCGATGTGATTGTTACCATAAAATATAGGGGATAGGTAGTATAACGATGTGACACCGCCATTAACACGATATTGAAAAACAGGATTATTATCAGTGTTTAATCGCGCTAAAGAATCAGATAAATTGGTTTCAGTATGAAGTGAAGAGTCGGCGATCATATTCTGCTTTTCATCATAAAAGAAAATATGTTGATTTTCGACTTCTGCTAAATAGGATGCGTATTTATCCGCGTTTTTTGAAAACAAAACGGCGGGATCTTGATGGTTTTGATTTGCCGATAATGATTGCGTTATATAAAGGTCAGAATCTTTTTTGATTTGAAAAAGGTCTTTTTCTGCGTTGACAATGCTAACAAAAATCGTACCTTGAACAACGCAAAAAAGAATAATGCAAAATAAAAGGAGGAAGATCGCGATATTGTATGCGATCATCCTTCCGCGGTAAGTTAGGTGCATTAGAGTTTCCTCATTTTGTAGCCGATGCCAAATACAGTTTGGATAAACTTGTTGGATGGCTTATCAATCTTTCTGCGAATGCGCTGAACGTGCATATCGACAGTTCGTGTGTCGCCGTAATATCCATAACCCCAGATTTTTTTAAGTAGCTCATCGCGGGGAAATACCTGTTCCGGATAAGAGGCCAGTAAATACAAAAGATCAAATTCTTTCGGCGTCAGATGGATTTCCTCACCATCTAAAAGAACAGAGCGTTCTTCAGGGAGAATATGAAGCGGACCATTGACAATTTCTTTGCTTTTTTTGGTTGGGGATTGATTCTTTTGAGCGCGGCGTAAATGAGCTTTGATTCTGGCTAAAAGCTCTCGGTTGTCAAAAGGCTTTGTTAAATAATCATCGGCTCCAAGTTCCAATCCAAGGACTTTATCAATAATATCTGTTTTAGCGGTCAGCAAAATGATAGGAATATCCAGAACCGGTTGGATTTCCCGACAAACGTCATATCCGTTCTTTTTGGGAAGCATGATATCGAGCACCATTAAATCCGGTTGCCAGGACAAAGCTTTTGAAACAGCTTCTTCACCATCGAAAGCTGTGTTGATTTCATATCCTTCAAATTCCAATTCCATTTGAATTAAGTCGACAATGGATTTTTCATCATCTACAATCAGAATTTTTTCGTTCATTAATATTTCCTCCTTGATCGATAGACGCCGGCTATCCGGATCACACACGTTAAAAAATGATTTGGCAAATGAATGACTTTTCGTTATAATGAATCTCAACATTTACCGGACTAAAAAATGGCGGTTTTGGTATGATGCTAAGAATCAGTTAAAAAACACGCTGATAGGTATAATATAATAATTATATCATTAGTTTTGCCATTATATCTATATTGTAACATTTTTTTGAAATAAAACAAAGGAGAATCAATGTCACAATCAATAATTAATGCATTATCTTTTTTACCGGGTTGGGTTGAGGTGTTTATCATTTCCATGATTCCGATCATCGAACTGCGTGGTGCCATTCCATTCGGGATGCTAATCAAGCATATGTCGCCTCTTACGACATTCGCTTTGGCCTGGGTTGGTAATATGATACCCGCTCCGTTTATTTTGTTGTTTATTCCCGCGGTTATTCAGTGGATGAGAGGCATTTCATTTTTAAAACCGTTAGGCGATTGGATTTACAATAAAGGAATGAGTAAAACCGAGCAAATCGCAAAATATAAATTTTGGGGTCTGACGATTTTTATCGCAATTCCTTTACCGGGAACCGGAGTATGGACAGGATGTCTTGCCGGCGCACTCCTCGGCATGGATTTTAAAAGAGGCATGATTTCCGCGGCGCTGGGCGCTGCGATTGCCGGTTGCGTGATTACAATGCTTTGTTCGTTGGGACTTATGGCTGTTGGGGGTTAAATCACAAAATCATCCAAATAATAAGAGGTTGGTATGAATATCAAAATGCTTGTTTTGGATTTAGACGATACGCTTTTGATGAGCGATAAAAAGGTTAATCCGATTGACAGAGAAGCACTTATAAGATGTGAACGCAAGGGATTGATGATTTCGTCGGCCAGCGGCCGGTTTTACGGTTCACAGCGATTCTTTTTAAAAGAACTCGAATTGGGTAATCCGGATACCATTCACATCGGTGACGGAGGCGGAACGATTTTCACCCAAAAGCGTCTTCTGCGAGCTCAAGGTTATTTCAGCGATAATCAATACCGATCTCTTATAAACAAAATCAGAGAAAAGAAACTGTCCGTTGCTGTTACAACACCGAATGGTGTTTTTTTTGAAGATCCCTCGTATGGTGAATATTATCCGGAAATCGTTTCTGAAAAGAAGAGGATGACACATTGTGTTCCATATTTAAAAGAGATTTCCGATCCGATGCGAATTATTTTTAAGTATTCTTCTGAAGAGGAAAAACAACAATTCAGGACTGTGGCGGATGATTCGCTATCTTGCTATCACGCGGGAAGAAACATCATGGAAATTGCCTCCGCGCATTTAAATAAACTTAACGGCATCAAAGTTTTATCCGATATCGTTGGAATTCCCCTTGAAAACATCGCTGCGATCGGTGACAGTGATAATGATTTATCGATGATTGAAGGTGTGGGACTCGGTATGGCTGTCGCAAACGCGTCACCGACTATAAAAAATGCTGCTATGTATATTTCAAGCTCAGACAACGATCATGGCGGCGTAGCGGAATTGATTGAAGAATACATCCTATAGATTAAATTACCAAAAGAAACGAAAAGATGATGAATCATACATTTTATGAAAAAAAGCGGATGGCATTAGAAAATATGCTTCCCGATAACAGTATTGCCATTATTATGGCAGGCAAGGAAGTTGCATCTTCTTTGGATGACAATTATCCGTTTTACGCCAATAATAATTATTTTTATTTGACGGGAATCAGAGAGCCCGAAGGTGTGCTGGTTATCGAAAAATCAGATATCGAAACAACAGAGGTCCTTTACATTCGCCGGTCTGATGATGATCGTGAAAAATGGATCGGCAGATATATGACGGCAGAGAAAGCAGCGGAGATTTCGGGCATTACAAACATTCGATATCTCGATCAATTCGCGCCTGAACTTTTGTTAGCGTCCAGTCATACACTCTTTTTTGATCAAACTATTCCTGATCATCAAAAGCCGGATTACGCTAATGCGTGTGATGATTTGAAGCCGTTTTTAGTGCGTTTAAGATTAATCAAAGAGCCGGAAGAGATAGAATTAATGCAAAACGCAATATCAATAACAGCCAAAGGTATTGATGCGCTGTGCGATATTACTGTGCCGGGCGCAAAAGAATATGAATTGGCGGCATTGTTTGAGTATATTATAAAAGACAGCGGCGCCGACGGAACCGCTTTCGCGACGATAGCGGCATCCGGCAAAAACGCGCCGATTTTGCACTATGTTGAAAACAGCGATACGCTTTTGGAAGACACGATGGTTCTCTTTGATTTAGGCGCAAAATATCAAGGATACGCAGCGGATATCAGCAGAACGCTTCCGGCGGGTGGTAAATTCAGCGAAGACGGCGCCAAATTATACAATGCGGTATTAACCGCTCAGGAAAAGATTATGGATGCCTATCGCGTAGGCGCGTCGATGAATGATATCCAAGGCTTTTCCCGTGATGTATTGTGGGAAGAAGGGTTAAAGACCGGTTTGTTTGCCGAGCAATCGTCCATCGATGATTATTATTATCATGGCATCGGTCATTCTCTTGGAATGGATACCCACGATCTTTGCGTTGACCGGAATTTGACATTAGAACCGGGAATGGTGGTTACCTGTGAACCGGGATTATATCTTGCGCATCGTGATATGGGCGTCAGGATTGAAGATGATATTTTAATCACAGAAGACGGTCCGGTTAACTTGTCTGACATGATTCCGAAGACAATTAAAGATATAGAAGCGAGAATGCGTTGATTATATTTCTTGTGAGGTCTTTTCTTAAATGATAATTGTTATTTTGAAAATATTCTGACTTTTAAATCGTATTGAAAAAATTACACTTGACATGTAAATCAATTAAGCATATTATCTTTATTAAATAATTAACGTTACCTATCCAGAGCGGTGGAGGGAAAGGCCCAATGAAACCCGGCAACCAGCAATTTGTATGGTGCCAATACCTTCAGTTATTGAAATGATGGGGAAACACGCACCCCATGTTTGACATGGGTTTTTTATTTAGGTAAATGCTTAATTAAATAATTTATTTACAGGAGTTAATGATGAAAAGATTATTCACGTCTGAATCTGTGACCGAAGGCCATCCTGATAAGATTTGCGATCAAATCTCAGATGCTGTGTTGGACGCGTTGATGGAAAAAGACCCAATGGCTCGCGTTGCCTGTGAAACGTCTGTGGCGACGGGACTTGTTTTGGTTACCGGTGAAATTACAACCAACGCATATGTTGATATTCCGAAAATTGTTCGCGATACCGTTCGGGAGATCGGCTATGACCGCGCTAAATATGGATTTGACTGTGATACATGCGCTGTTTTAACGTCAATCGATGAACAATCCTCTGATATTGCCATGGGTGTGGATTCCGCTCTTGAAACGCGCGATACCGATGAACTCAATACTGGTGCCGGTGATCAAGGAATGATGTTCGGATATGCTTGCGATGAGACAGATGATTATATGCCCATGCCCATCAGCTTGGCGCATAAACTGACACGCAAACTTTCTGAAGTACGTAAATCCGGAGAAATTAATTATCTCCGTCCCGATGGTAAATCTCAAGTGACAGTTGAATATGAAGATGGTAAACCTGTTCGCGTCGATACTGTCGTTATCTCTACCCAGCACGGGGAAGAAGTTGATCATGACACCATCGAAAAAGATATCATTGAAAAAGTGATTAAGCCTGTCATCGGTGACGAATGGATGGATGCTGACACGAAAATCTTTATTAACCCGACAGGCCGCTTTGTCATCGGCGGACCTCAAGGCGATGCGGGGCTGACCGGACGTAAAATCATTGTTGACACTTACGGCGGGGTAGGCCGTCACGGCGGCGGCGCTTTTTCGGGGAAAGATCCGACAAAAGTTGACCGTTCTGCGGCGTACGCGGCCAGATATGTGGCTAAAAATATTGTCGCTGCCGGACTTGCAAATAGATGTGAAGTTCAGCTGGCTTACGCCATCGGTGTGGCCGAACCGGTTTCGATTTATGTGGACACCTTTGGTACAGGAAAAATTTCCGATGATGAAATTGTCAAATTAATCCGAAAGAACGTTGATCTCAGACCTGACGCCATCATCAAAAAATTAGATCTCAGACGTCCGATTTATAAGCAGACAGCGGCTTACGGACACTTCGGACGCAATGACTTGGATTTGCCTTGGGAAAGAACTGATCTGATTGATTGCTTTACGAAATAAGTTTTTAATATAATCCTCGATTAAGAACTTAACGTAATGTTTAAATTTAAAATTTGAGTTGCAGGATCAAACGAAGATATAAGATTTGATTCGAGTGTTTTAAAAAAGACTTTCCTGATTGAGTTCACATCGGAAAGTCTTTTGCTTTTTATTCAACTGCCATTAATATCCCTTTTAATTAAAATGATTTTTGTCAATTGATTCAGAAGAGAATCACGATTTTATCTCAATACAATTTCAAAATATGTAAAAAATATTACCTCGATTCATCTAAAAAGCAACGGGATAGATACGAGCTTTTTTCACATTTATAAACTTCATCTATGGTTTTCATAAGATTGATGATATATAATATTTTCCAAAGCGGAGTCTGCTCGCGGATTAAATACCTTTGAATTTTTGCTTAAGATTAAAGTGTTATTATATGTGGTCCAACGGCGAGACGGACATATTATCCTTATGCGGATTATCTGCCGTAATAATTAAAGAAAGAGACGATGATTATGATTGAATTTATCAATGTCACCAAAACATATGAAAAAAACGAAAAAGACGCTTTAAAGGATCTTAACCTTTTTATTGATAACGGAGAATTTGTCTTTTTAGTCGGTCGAAGCGGTGCCGGCAAATCGACTTTTATCAAACTGCTTTTGCGGGAAATTGACGTAACCAGCGGAACCGTCAAGATTCAAGGGCATGATATCTCTGTATTGTCAAAAAAAGAGATCCCGTATTTGCGTCGAAAACTGGGCGTTGTCTTCCAGGATTTCCGTTTGCTTGAAAGTAAAAATGTTTACGAAAATGTCGCATACGCCATGGAAATTATTGGTCGTCCCGAAAAAGCCATTCGAAAGAAAGTACCGTTGGCTTTGGAAATGGTCGGTCTTTCCCAACGTATGTATCATTATCCTCACGAGCTTTCCGGCGGCGAACAACAGCGTGTCGTTATCGCCAGAGCGATTATCAACAATCCCAGTATTTTGATTTGCGACGAACCGACGGGAAACTTAGACCCCGATACATCCAAAGATATCATGCGGATTTTGCTTGAAATTAACCGTCACGGTACGACAGTCGTCGTCGTTACGCACGATATGGAAATGGTCAAACTGATGAATAAACGCGTTTTGACCTTGGAAGGCGGCGTTTTGACCCATGACAGTATCAACGTGCCTGAGGGCGGAGCGGATTATATCGAAGGCGGGCAAAGTCATGTTTAATCGCGAACACCCGATGCGGCGATCCATTCTCAGGGATACGATGCAAAGTATCCGGCATAACAGTTTAATGAGTCTGGCATCCATTTTGTCAATTACCGCCGCGCTGATTATTCTTGGGATTTTCCTTGTTCTGACGATTAATATTCATCAAGTCGCGGCAAATATCGAGAATGGTTTAAAAATTCAGGTCTTTTTTAAACAGGATGTGACTGAGGAACAGAAATCGTCTTTAAAACAGGCTTTGGAAAGCAATGATCTTATCCAGGAAGTCCAATACGAATCCAAAGATCAGGCGTTGAAAAACTTTTCCGAATCTCTCGAAGGATATTCGGATCTGATGAGCAGTTTTAACAGCAAAAATAATCCGATGCCGGAGTCGTTTATCGTTAAGGCAAAACGGACGGAGGACATGGATCAAATCAAGAGTTTTATCGATGGCTATAAAGAGACGAATGGAATTGAATATGTAAAATACGGTCAGGACTATATTAAAGCACTGACGAATTTCAATCATTTTGTTAATCTTCTCTGCATTATTGTTATCATCGTGCTTTCGATTATTTCATTCTTCCTGATTTATAATACGATTCGTTTGACTGTGTTTGCCAGACGTAAGGAAATCGGCATTATGAAATATGTCGGAGCAACAGACAGCTATATCCGTATGCCGTTTCTGTTGGAAGGTGTCGGTCTCGGCGTAATTGCGGCGATTGCCGCGACGATGGCAATTCGAACCGGTTATTTTTATATTTTAGGTTA
>CACZTE010000218.1 GCA_902784045.1 uncultured Eubacterium sp.
ATCAAAACCATCACCATGAAGCTGGAGGATAACGAGCGCGGCAATATCACACGGTTGATGAAAGTCAAAGAAATGATGCAGTGATGAGCAGATGACAAAAATGTATTATACGTACATGATGCGCTGCGCGGATGATTCCCTTTATGTGGGATATACCGTCGATCTTGAAAAGCGGCTGAAAACCCACAATGCCGGTAAAGGCGCCAAATATACCAGAAGCCGCCTGCCGGTCACGCTGGCCTACGCTGAATGTTTTGACAATCAGCACGACGCGATGGCCAGAGAAGCGCGCTTAAAACAGCTGAAACATCAGGATAAAGAAAAACTGATTGCGAATCAAAATCACGGAAATCATCCCGGATGCTTTTTTGCGAATGAAGATCACATGAATATTTAAGCAGGCATCCGCTTTTGATGTTTCGCTGTGATGTCAAATCTTTTTCAACATGAATCCCGCTTGATGGTAAAAGAAAAATATTTTTTTCACAACCGGGGATCAAGAGTCGCCGGTTGTTTTGGTTTGATGATCATTGACGCGCGTCATGATTTTCATTGAAATTGGCTCGATCATGATGTCGCGGGTTTGTTTGAACGCATAGTGTCGTCATTGAATCTGTTTTGAAAATGAAAAAATACCGTCGGTCCGAAAATCAGACCGACGGTATTTTGTTTGAAAATGTTTAGATTAAAGCAGGCTTCCGATTTGGATGAAAAGAGGAGCAAAGACCAAAGAGACAACGGTCATGAGTTTGATCAAGATATTGATGGACGGACCGGATGTGTCTTTGAAGGGATCGCCGACGGTATCGCCGACAACAGCCGCTTTGTGTGCTTCGCTGCCTTTGCCGCCGAAATGGCCGCTTTCGATAAATTTCTTGGCGTTATCCCAAGCGCCGCCGGAGTTGGACATGAAGATGGCCAGAAGCACACCGGTCACCAAAGCGCCGGCAAGCATACCGCCAAGGGCATCCGTTCCGAGAATGAGACCGACAGCGATGGGCGCGGCAGCCGCCAAAATGCCGGGAACGATCATTTCGTGAAGCGCGGCAACAGTGGAAATAGAAACACAGGTTTTGTAGTCAGGTTTGCTGGTGCCTTTTAAGATGCCTTCGTCTTCGCGGAATTGACGACGAACTTCTTCGATCATTTTGCTGGCCGCCTTGGAGACAGATTCCATGGTGATAGCGGAGAAAAGGAAGGTGAGCATACCGCCGATGAAAAGACCAACGATGACTTTATGCTCCAGAATATTGATCGCTTGGAGATTGACGGCTTGCGAGTAGGAAACGAAGAGCGCCAGGGCTGTGAGGGCCGCGGAGCCGATGGCGAAACCTTTACCGATGGCGGCAGTGGTGTTACCGACGGAATCGAGAGTATCGGTGATGTCGCGGACGCTTTCATCCAGACCGCTCATTTCGGCAATCCCGCCGGCGTTATCGGCGATGGGACCGTAAGCGTCAACGGCGATGGTACTGCCGGTGGTGGCGAGCATGCCGATGGCGGCTAAAGCGATGCCGAAAAGACCGGCTGTCATATAAGCGACCATAATCCCGATGACGATGAAGATAATCGGAATGGCGGTGGAGTTCATCCCGACGGCAAGACCGGAGATGATATTGGTGCCGGAACCGGTTTGAGATTCTTCGGCGATGTGTTTGACAAAACGGTATTTATCAGAAGTGAAGACTTCGGTAGCCTGACCGATGATAAACCCGACAACCAAGCCGCTGATCACTGCGAAAGCGGGATTGAAATTGTGGAAAAACATATTGCTGAAGACAACCGATGCGATAATCACGAGGATATAAGCGACATAGCTTCCGATGTTGAGGGCTTTTTGCGGGTTGCCGCCGTCTTTTCCGCGAACGAAGAATGTGCCGATGATGGAGGCAATGACACCGCATCCGGCAAGAATCAGCGGATAAAAAGCGCCGGATTCCTGAAAAGTGGCAACACCGAGGGTGATGGCTGAGACAAGAGCGCCCACATAGGATTCGAAGAGGTCAGCGCCCATACCGGCAACATCACCGACATTATCACCGACGTTGTCGGCGATAACCGCGGGGTTGCGGGGGTCATCTTCGGGAATGTTGTTTTCGACTTTACCGACGAGGTCAGCGCCGACATCGGCCGCTTTGGTATAAATCCCACCGCCGACACGGGCAAAGAGCGCGACACTGGATGCGCCGAGACTGTAGCCGAAAAGAATATTGGGTTCGTGGGTGATATAATAAATCACTGAGCAGCCCAAAAGACCAAGACCGACGACGGACATTCCCATGACGGCTCCGCCGTGATACGCGACATTGAGCGCTTTGGACATGCCGGATTCCCGGGCAGCGTTGGCGGTGCGGACATTGGCGTCGGTGGCAACGCGCATGCCGAAATAGCCTGCCAATGTGGAGAAAATCGCGCCGACGACAAAGCATATGGCAGTCGGCCAACCAATGCCGAATCCGACGATAAAGAACAGGACAACGACAAAGATTGCCAGAATTTTGTATTCGGAATAAAGGAACGCGGCCGCGCCTTCACGAATGGCGGCAGCGATTTCTTTCATGCGATCGGTGCCTTCGGATTCTTTGCGAACCTGCATCGCAAATACAACCGCGAAAATCAGCGCGATAACCGCGGCTGCGGGAACCAGATAAATCATTGAAAAAAGCCTCTCTTTCTGACGGAAAAACCGTGCAAATGATAATGTGAAAGACAGTTGTCTTTCTTTATGATTGTAAAGTTTAACATAATAAGCATGTGCTAACAATTCTATATTTTGACTATTAA
>CACZTE010000219.1 GCA_902784045.1 uncultured Eubacterium sp.
AATCATATCGCCATCGTCAAAACCGAAAGCGAAAACGACGATGAAGACAAATCTTCCGGCTCACAATTGTGCCTGCCTGTGTATCTGGACTGCGCTCAGTTTACCGATACGATTAATCCCTCCGATTTTACATGTCTAAATCCCGGCCTGCAAGCTATTGAAGGCGCCGTGGTGACCAATGTCGACGTCACTGCCGCCAACGAAGCCAATGTGTATGTCAGCATTCCCGGCAAAACACCGTCGGAGATTGCGGACGAAATGGATGGCGGCGTTCTTAAAATTGACGGCAATAGTATCAACTGCGATGCCCTTATGTTGGAATTTGTCCTTCCCGTTTATATGGCCGGTATCACGTCCGAGATTGTCGGCACACCGACCATCACCGATAACGGCGACGGTACCGCCACCATCAACGCGGTCTTCAAAGAAACCGTTAAAGTTCAAGGTGACTCTGAAAACGAAATTAAAGATTTCACCTTGACGCCGGAATCTCTCACGGTGGTTTCGACAAATGAGAATGTCAGCGCCTCAGCGCCTACTGACGTTTCGGGTCAAAGCTTTAATGTTGCCATGTCCACCATTGTGCCGATTCCCTATACCGATGAAACGCTGCCCTACACCGATGAAGACGCTCAAACGACAATTGCGCAGAACACGGTAAACACTCAGGCAGATAAAGCCAATGAGCCAAAACCATCCGCTGACGCTTCCGGCAATAAACAGGGAGACAAAAACGATAAACAACAAGGTGAAGCAACCAACAAACAGCAGGGCGAAACCGCCGACAATCAACAAGACAACGCAATTGATCATCAACAAGCCGACAATACCGGCAATCAGCAAAACCAAGCGCCCGATCAACAGCAAAGCGATAAAAACGCCAATGTCGCGACACTGGCAGGCGGAAAATTAACCGTCGCCGATTTTGAAGATGTTATCAATGTGATGCCGAGTAATCTCAGTGTTACCATCAAAGCCGGCACTCTTGGCGATTATTACGGTGTTGTCGTGAACAGTGAAAATCTTGTCCCGGCCGTTGTCGGCGGCAACGCGGTTATTCCCGATAACGCGGATTTAATGGGTGAAATCACTACCCAAGCTTCTACGACACAAAAGGTATTTAAGATTTTAGGAGGCGTTGTATTAATCGCCGGTTCGGTCATTGCCATTGCCGCCGGAACAGACGCGTCAAAATCTGTCGGTAATATTATCAATGGTATTTTCGCGATTATCGACGGTACAACAGATGCCGGTACCAAATCGACTGACGAAGTTGTCGAAGCCTACAACAAAGGAACAAAAGAAATTGAAAAAATGACCAAAGGCTATGACGCCGAGTTTAAAAAGCTTAATCAAAAGCTCAAAAACATTTCCTCCAAATTGGATGAATCGGAAAAACGCGCCGATGCCATTAACAAAAAAATCGACGCAAGCAATTCCTACAGACAATATTCGGAAAAAGCCGCCAGAATTCAAGATTTTGTCAAAAAACAAAACCGTCTGGAAGCGACCCTCAGCATGATCGATATTCCCGACGCTTCCGGCAACACCTATCTAACGCAAATCAACAGCGCTTATGTTAAAATCAATGCCAACGCCAACGACAAAGCCGCGAAAAAAGCGAAAAACAAAGCCATGTTAAACCTCTGCCGCGCGGTCGATGCCCGGGGCGGTTTTCAGACGTTGTATAACGAAACCCAGGCTTATCTTGAATCTCTGCTTCTTGGCGGTACAAACGGCAGCTCTATCATTTCCGATGTAGACTCCGTCATCGGTCAAACCGTCAATTGGGACAGTCTCATCGTCAATGACATGATTGTTTATCGGGCCAAATCCTACATTACCGCGGCGAGAGCTTTACAGATTTTGTCGTATTACGCCCTTTATTATCAGGAAGATCCAAACGGGATATATCATCATAAAGAAGGCGGAACTTACGCGTCTACCCGCTATATCAGCACCATTGCCAAGCTTGAATCCTCCAGTCAGACAATCAGTCAAGCCATCAAAAAAGACAGCGTCTTAAACCGAAAAGATAACGCTCCAATCCTCAATCTCTCCAATGATAAGGAATTTACGACCGATTCCTTTACGCCAACGGTTCAGGATTACTGCCGTCAAAATGAAATTGACGTGAAAAGAAGAGCCAACTCTGTTTTAGACGAGCAAGGATCAAAGCTTCTCCAGCTGTCGAAATATCTCGACGAATCAAGTGACGCCAATAACCAGGTTTTCATTTCACCGGAAAATGTGAAGAAAATGAGAACCAAGCTGTCTTACACCAATCAATTCAAAAACTTCGATGACGAGATGACCGCCGCCGGGTTCAAAAAACCCGCAGGCAAAGAGTTCTTCGTGCTTCAATCTTACGGGTTTAAGAAATACGCTAAGTTATCGGCAAAACAAATATATGATAAATGGCGCTTCTTAGCTCCAGATCAATTGAAAACAATTTCTGTGCTCAACGTCTTCGATATGAAAGCCATGAAAGACAGAAACACCCAGGTGACGTGGGATCCTGTGGTGGTTATCAAAGTAAAATAATCTTTGGTTTTAAAGATCAGTGATGCAAATTGCCAACCAGTATTTTACAAAAAAGGAGAAAAAATGATTTATTCTAAACAGAGGATACGCCTGATTATCACACTCTTCGCAACAGTGTTTATCATGGTTTTCGCCTCCGCGACGGTTTTGGCAGAGGAAAGCGAAACCGAAAGTCGTGCGCTGTCGATGACCATCAAAGCCAATCAAACCGAGCTCTCCCCCGGTGACACCACTGATGTGACGGTGTCTCTTACCAACGCGTCCGATTATTTCTTAAATGACGTGGCTTTAACCGCGGCTTTGCCGGGCAATCTGGAACTGGTCTCCGGATCCCTCACCGAAAACACGCCCCTTGTCGGTATCGGCGAGACAAAAAGCTACAGTTTTAGTGTGAAGGCCCTTTCTCAAGCATCAGCCTCGGCCGCATCGGTCAGTTCATCAACAACGCCGAAAAAGCCATCGTCATCGTCCAATCCCAAAACAGGATCGCCCGAAAGCGGCGTTCTGTTCGCGGTCTTGTTCCTTGCAGGCGCTGCCGCCGTTATTCTCTTCCTGAGAAAAAAACGAAAAGCATCCAAGGTTTTGGCCCTCGTTTTGGTTTTTGCCATGGGCGTTCATATGCTTTCATTTTTCCCGGTGAAAGCCCAGGCCCAGGATAATACGGCTGCTGAACCGGAAACAAATCAAGAAGACACAGCGCCGGCGTCTGATTACAGCGGAGAATTATCCCTCAATGTGGGCGGTCAAATCACAAAAATCGCCGCGGGTGCCCATATCAATCGTTCAACTTATTTGAACTTCCCCATGAATGGCAATGCCGTCGCCGATGACGCTTCATCCTTTAAACTGGATGTCCATTTAGACACCACAACCTTTAAGGATGAATTGGGAAGCACGGAGGGCGCGAAAGCCCATCTGTCCCTCATTGACAGTAATCAGCCTGATGTCAAGCTGACTAGCGCCTCCCTGTCCGATGACAAAAAGACGCTCCATCTTTTCTTTACCGGGAAAGTCAACGCGTCAGAACCCGACATCATTTTTGCTTTTGA
>CACZTE010000220.1 GCA_902784045.1 uncultured Eubacterium sp.
CTCAACATTGTTTTCCGATGTGATTTCATTTTTTAACGCTTCAATGGCTTCTTCCGGTGTGTTTTGTTTTAAGACGACAATCATTTGTATTTTCTCCTTAATCTATGAGTTTGTTCTCTTACGAGGGATTGTTTTGGCGGGTATGATTTTTTCGGTCATAATAGATTGTTGATAAAGTATATTTGCTATATCAAACGCATGGGGCTGATAAAAAAGAAAAACGCCTTGTTTCGTTATTTCGAAACAAGGCGTCTGTTAACCGTATCAGATAATCAAGCGTTGTAATCGCTAATGTACGGTTGACTTTGGCTTGTTTCAAAGCACGCAAAATAGCCGGCGTAATAAAAGCCGGTAAAAAAGTAACCGTATTGTTTTTGCAATAACATACTGCTTTTCATGAGACTGGTTTCCTTTTTTTATTCTGACACCATTGTAGTCCTATCAATCTTAAATGTCAAAGAAAATTTTGATTGATAAGGATAAAAAATGGCTGGACTGACATTTTTGTACAAGTATTTTAATCGATAAATCTTTGCGTTTGAAAGACTATCAACTTAATTGCTGTTTCATTCAAAAATTATTGAGATGAACCGGACAGTTCACGATAAATACGCATGACAAAACGGTCTGTCATGCCGGCAAGATAATCAATGACAGCGTAGGGATACTCGTTTTCCCAGTCGTCACGATGATAGATTACGCGGTTGGCCAGATCTTTTTTTCGGGGAGAGAAGGCATCGGTATAGTTTTCGAGCCAGCCAAAAAAAGCTTTTGATGTCATCGGATATTCCACATGAAGTTTTTGATCGTTTGGATTTTCAGCAATGGCTTTTAAAACATGAAAGACCGCTCTGAGCATTTGCTCACCGTTTTTTTTGTAATAGGCGGTGAGTTTTTGATTGTGATAAATCAATTTGCGGTTAAGGGTAAGGACGGCGTCCATGGATGTCTGCCCTTCATCGGAAAAGCCGATGCCTCGTTCCGGTGTTGAAAAAGCGCAGAGATCGGACACCAAAAGATGAATGATATTGGAATTGTTGGTGTTTTCTATATCACCGCCCCGGGTTTTGGCATAGGTTCTGATAATGGCGTTATAGGCATGCATTTCATCATCACCGATGATGCCCAGGGTATAAGCGTCGTCAATATCTCTGCCAAGATATGAGATGTTGTCAGCGATTTTTACAATGCATCCTTCCCAGGTAAAGGGTTCGTATTCGCCGGGATAGTTAAAATCATCCAGTGAGATAGCATGCTCTCTCGGGCGGATAGGTTTTGATACGGCGCCGCTGTGAGCGATGATGCCGTCGCGGACGGCGTAGGTTAAATTGAGATTGTGTTTACGACCGTCATAACCGGAGAGAATTTCCAGATCATCCACATAATGAAGGCCGGAACGCGCGTGCCAAAAGGCGGGGGATTTTCCCTGATTCAGGCCTTCTTCGTTCATGATGCAGTTTAGGACTCTTTCTCCTTCGTGGCCCAAAGGCGGATGACCGAGATCATGTCCCAGGGCAATTGCCGTTGCCAACATGGGATTTAAACCCAGATAATCGGCAATGAGCCGGCTTAAACTTTCTACATAATGGACATGATCGATGCGTGTGCATATATGATCGTTTTCCGGGGCGAAAAAAACCTGGGTTTTATATTTTAAACGGCGATAAGCCGTCGAATGGAGAATGCGTGTATAATCTCTGGCAAAAGGCGAGCGAATTTCGATATCTCTTTTGTATAACGGTTCGATTCTCGAAATGGCCGTTTGCCACTTGGGAGAGCCGGCAACAACAGCCTCATGGTTAAAGCATTGGTGAGAGGACATAGCAATTTCCCCCTTTTCGATAGTTGTAAAAGTCTATCCGGAATGCTGATTTAATAATGTCAAGTTTTTTATAAATTCCCGGAATGTTATTTAAGACCCTTTTTATCATTTGATGATAATTTACCCAGTGTAATAATAAAGGGCTTAACGAGTCGAAAAACTCGGATTTGTTTTCTACAGTATAAACAGCAAAAATATTTTCGTCAATGATAACGACAAAACAACCGATTAATACAATATCACAGATTAGATTTTATAAAATAAAATTATCAAGTGTCAAATTAAAGGCGACATTCTTTAATTTGACTTACAGAATAAAAATACACAGCGATATGATGAAAAATTGTGATATACTTATAAAAAAGTATACAACCCAAAGCTAAATCATAAAGTGATTTACGATAATTATGTTATTAACGAAATGCTCGAATAAGCAGAAAAAAATATGAAAGATAATCTCGAACTATTTTGATATCCGGAGGATGATGAAATATGGGAAACAATCAAATTGATGCTACGTTGTTTTGTGTTAATTGCGATGAAGAAACTAATCACAAAGTTGATTACCGTGGCGATCGTATTCACAGCGTGACATGTACGCAATGCGGAATGACGGTTCAAATGGATCAGGACTATATTGATGATAATTTTACGCAGGATTTTGTCAAACGCGTCTTTACTAAGCCGTCACGTTTGACCAAAGAAATGCAGGCGGATCTCAATGCTTTTATGCGCATTCTGCCTTATCGCGTCATCACAAAACCCTACCGCGTTTACAGAGAAATTAACGAACATAAAAACGACTGATTTTAAGAATAAAAAAGAATGAACAAAAATTCATATCCACTTGAGGAGTCGATAGACGGCAAAAAGATTCTCTGTAAAACCGTTAAGTGATATCAAATAACTTTCTTGTTCAAGAATAAAAAGAGCAAGCCGCCGGGGCTTGTTTTTTTTGCGTAAAAGACGGATAATAAAAGCAGAGATGATATTTGCGGTCAAAGTGTTATTTTGCAGCCGAAGAGAAATTTTCGCAGCAATGATAACGCGCCTTCGCAGATTAAAGCGGTCAATTACGCTACGACAAAACCCGATGATATTAGGAGGAAATAAGATGAAGCAACCGATACGATTCGGCATCGGCTATGATGTTCACTGCCTCGTGGAAAACCGGAAAATGATTTTGGGAGGCGTTGACATTCCTTTTGACAGAGGGCTTCTCGGCCATTCTGACGCGGACTGTTTGGTTCACGCGGTGATGGACGCTATGTTAGGGGCTCTTGCGCTGGGAGATATCGGAAAATTCTTTCCGGATGACGATGACGCTTATTTGGGAGCAGATAGTATGAAGCTACTCAAAATTGTTGCCGAAAAAGTGGCCAATGAAGGCTATGCCGTCGGTAATATTGACTCGGTTATCATCGCGCAAGTGCCAAAATGCGCGCCCTACATTGATGACATGCGTCAAAATATAGCGGATACTTTGGGTATTGATGTCTCACAGGTTGGCGTGAAAGCCACAACGGAGGAACGATTGGGATTTACCGGAAGGGAGGAAGGCATTGCTGCTCAGGCAGTGGCATGCTTAGTGTTAAAATGATTGGAATTATTACCGCGATGAAAGAAGAAGCGGATGCGATCTTAAAATGGACAAGCGATCAAAATGTTTATGAAAAGGGCAACATGCGTTTTATCTCCGGAAAAATCGGAGACAACGACGTGTGTGTGGCCGAGTCCGGCGTTGGCAAAGTCAATAGCGCCGCGGCGACTCAGGCGATGATTGACTGTTACGGCGTTTCCCGCGTGATTAACGTGGGAGTTGCCGGTGCCTTGGCATCTTTTTTGTCCATGGGAGATATTGTCGTTGCCACGGATGCCGTTCAATATGATGTGGACGCCACGGCATCGGAATTTGCCCTCGGTGAAGTGCCTTTTATGGATCGCGTGGCCTACGGCAGTGATAACAAGCTTCTC
>CACZTE010000221.1 GCA_902784045.1 uncultured Eubacterium sp.
AGAGTGTTGGAATAGGCAGACAAGCACGTTTCAGAGGCGTGTGTACACCGTACGTACGGGTTCGACTCCCGTCTCTCGCACCATAGGAAAAACTGTCCGTATTTTCGGACTTTTGATAAATATCAATCAGAAATGGTTGATTTTTTTATTTTTATCATAATCATTGGATCATGTGTCATATATGGCTTGTTTTTTAAAATAAAATATAAAATTTTCATTTTATTTCGAAAAAAAATACATAATATGATAAACTATTATACAAAGGTGTTTGCATATGAGATATGATAAAAATGTTGAAAAAGAAAAATTAGAACAAGTTAACGAACAATTAGTTCAATACATGAAAAACTATCCCAAGAAGAAACTGTCACTTGCCGCCATTGGCAATTCAATAAGCACAGGATTTTCCTTCTCTGAACCCGGCAGATTATTGTTGGAAAGAAATCCGGAGTTGGTTAAATATGGGAAAAAACATGGATTGGAAGTTCAAACATATCATCTGGTGAGAAGCGAAAACAATAATGCATTATCTGTGGCGAATTGGATTATTCAGAATTACAGTGAAAAGTATTCAAACAATTGGAATAGAACAGATTTTAGACGTGCGATAGAAAAAGGCAACCCTTTATTTACTGAGGAGGAAATTGAAAAGTACTTTTCGGGCGGCTCCGAACAAGGAATCCAAGACTATATATTTGATACTGATCAAACCAACGCGATTATCGTTATTTTAAATTTGGGAACAGGGTCATTTTTGGATGTAATTATCAGACACGGTTCTTTAACGGTTCCAAATATATTTGATTCCTTGGAAAGAGGGATATACGGCATTAATTCTATCCTTGAATTAATTCAAAACCATAATCGAAATCATCAATCCAATACGCAAGTGTTTTTATGCGGCGCTCCCAGATTGGTTAATTTATCAATAACCGATATCTTTATGAATTCAAAAATTTTAAAAGACGGTTTGGGATTTGCGAATGTGACCTATGTACCTCCATTTCACAGACAAGCGTTTTATAAAACACCAAAAGGACGCATTGTGCCGGATCCGCATTATAATCAAGCGGAATATTATCATTTTTTGGCTATCATCGAAAAGAGTATCATCGATAATTATTTTATCAGAGATTTAACGATTGATTTAGATAGAAAAATATTCCAGATCAGTAATGATAATGATATACACGGAACTCACTATTCGAAAAGCGATATCTTAAATGTGATTGACGAATCTGCTAAAAAATATGAAAGTCAAACAGGGGATTATAATTATTATATTGATTTTATTCACACTTATATCAAAAACAGATACCCCTTTGATTATTACAGAAGCTCACCTGAACACAATATTGCCGTTGATTTAAACGGCCTGAAAAAAAGTCATTGATGATTGATAAGGAAAGGGATTATTTTGAAAGATTTACAAGTGTTTTGCGGCGTTAATTCATTGGGAATGCCGTATACGAAAGACAACCATCATCATATCGGTTTTTACGATGTGGTTCTAAAAGAATTAACAAGAAAAGGGTATAGCGTGTCCGGCTTGAATTTTTCGCGGCTGGATAACAACCACACCTGGGATTTGGAAGATAATCTAACCAAAGAGCGAAGCGTCGCGTATCTCAAAAATCTGCAAATCCAATCGATTGACGATTTAAGAAACACTAATGTCTTATTTAAGTTTGTCGTTCCCGAAAGTTTTAAGGACACAATTATAATTACGGACGCGGATTATGATATCACATTGCGGTCATTGTTTCTAAAGTCCGAAAATCCGATTTTTATCTACAGTGCCGGCCCCAACGACTTTTTCTCTTATATTAGGTCCGGTCCCTTTGAATTGATCGAAAAAAAAGTCAGAGATCAATTGCCGAAAGATATTAAACCTATATTGGAGCGGTGTATCGGCAACATAGAAAAAAACTGGCAGCTGATCAGCCAATTAAAACCCAATGTCAAAATAGTGGCATTAAGTCATTTTTACGCGCCGCTGTATGATAAGTTTCAAAAAATAATTTATTTTCAGGAAATAATACATGACAGGCATAAAAAATACGTTGACGCGTATATGAAAGTCACCGATTTGTACAACGAGATGTTATCAGAGGCAAGCGAAAAATATGACAATGTCGAATATTGTGATATTACTTTTACCAAAGACTCTTGCGCGCCTATGGATTTTCATCCTAATGCGAAGGGAAATCAGTTAATTGGCGAAGCGATTTTCAAAAAAATAGAATTACATCTTGATGAAGATGACAACAAGCTTATCACATATTAATATCGGGAAGAAAGACAATTCCGGTCTTGCACTTTACTCTTGCAACACAATTTTTCGCGCGTTAGCATAATTGAAGGCTGAACAGCAAATCCAGTTGTTCAGCCTTCGCGTCATTATGTTGGGTTATAAACTTTAAAGTGATTCGATTTTTCTTGGAAACGCGCGGAGTTGCCGGAGAAAAAGATTTGCCGGCAAAAAAATATCCGCTGTCGACGGGTCAGCTTACACGCATGACAGACACGGGAACGCCTATGATTGTAACCTCGGCTTCGTCAAGGACATCCTCACTGTCATCGAAGGGATTTAAATTGGTTAAAGAGTATTTTCCATCAGCGGGCTTGATGTGTTTGAGCATTACGGTATCATTCACCGAGAGTAAAGCGTCACCGTCATCGGGACATTCATCTTGAATTTTGATAATAACGATATCGTCTTTCAGATATCGGTCATACATATCATTGTTATTCATCATGACGTAAATATAATCTCCGTCTTTTCGATGGGTTTTTGGAATATCATTCCATTCCAGTTCTTTGGATTCATAAAGATCGGGTTGAATCGGCGAAAAAGCCGATACGTTGTTGTTAAATTCCATATTTCCTCCTGTAAGGTAAATCTTAAAAGTCTTTTATTATCAAAACAGTATAACGCAAATCCAACTTGAATAAAACTGAATCCTTCGTTATAATCAGAAATAATTTCCATATAGGAGAGAGAAAATG
>CACZTE010000222.1 GCA_902784045.1 uncultured Eubacterium sp.
AGTGTTTTGTGTTTTAGCCGGATAGCGGGATGCTCAGTTTCCAAAGGAAATGTGTATTGTTGGTACTCTAATAGCTCATTTAACATGCGTGGTCCCTCCCGATTGCTGAAGAATTTCATCCGCGTTGAAAACATCCCAGAAGAATGTTCCGTACGAATCACATCTGCTCCTTAATTTATGGACATACATTAAAGCGATATCAACCTGATCGGAAAATTCCTCGCGAAGAATACTTCGGCATCGCTCTATTATTTTTTTATTCCATATCTTTTTAGATTCTTTTTCTGCGACCGATTGCTCATAGATTTCCCTGAATTCCTCGTAAAATCTGGCAGGATGATCAGAAAATTTGCCTTTGTCTTCTCCCTGAATGATTCGACGTTCCGTTTCAGTCTCATAATAATAGAGCATAATGTCTTTGATATAGTAATAAAGCAGGAAGTAGCCGTTCCATCTAAAATGATTAAGCGCTTGCTGTACTTCTTCGCTCAATTTCATGCCGCTGTCTTTAAACAAGATCTTTTCAACATAATCATTTTTCTCCTGATCTGTTTCGAAAAACTGCCAACGGCGATCTTTCACGATTGTTTCGAGGGCTTCCTCCGCTGTGTGATATGAATCAAAATAGCTGAGAAGTTGACTGAACACATTCTCCTGAAGATCCCGAAGCTGCGTATCATCAATGAGGCCTTTGTGTTGTATTTTTAAGATTGTGTTAATACAACCGACATAATTTGACTGTTTCAACCGTTCTTCGATTCGATATACATTTCGCGCCGTTTCCAGAATTCTTCGATAGGAATAAATCAGTTCCTCTACCAGTTTTGTCTTTGTTGGATCTGACACTTGTTTTTTCCAATCGGCATTTTGTTCAAAAGTAAAACTTATATCCTTGACCGGATTCTCATCCGTTAAATGTTTCTCAGACAAACCATCAGCCGTTGCTTTTTTTTCTAAAAAATTCTCACAAAGCTTTTCTAAAAATCTTTGCGGTAGTAAATCAATCTGATAATACATATCATCAAAAGAATACTCTTCAACAAAAGCACTGGTCAAGAGCTCTGCTCCATTATCAGAGCCATATTTGGTCACAGCTGTCAAACGATGTGGAAATGTTTTCCCTTTTGTATTCTGAGTTTCCGGGAATTCTTTGATTTCAAGTTTATACGCTTCCGGAAGCTTGTCAATTTTTTCTTTCCGCACAATGAAATAATCTCTATCCCTGTCTTTCGGAATATAATCATCAAGATAAGGATGACGGCCGGTTTTCGCGGCATCAATTTCAAGGCCAACCAGGATTGTCCCGGTTTCACAATCTAAATTATCGATTGAATCTGGTGTCCTTTTATCATATTGCCGTTTACCAAGATGAAAAGCACGATTGGAAAGCTCCCCAACCCGGCTTGAAAAAGTATCTTTAAGCGTCTGAAAATCGACACCTTCCTCAGGAAGACGAATGGTTCGCGGCTGAATGTCCGGAATCATAACAATCGGAAGTTTTCGGACATGCTTTTCTTTTATTTCTTTGGAATCCGGATAATAACACGCATCATTAATTGCACGGTTAACACGCTCATCCGTAATCAGTTTGACGATATCACCATCAAAGTCGGCCCCGCCCAAAGCCTGAGGGACAAAAGAATTCAGAGGAACCATCACAATACCTTTTAAATGGCCGAAATAGCGGGAATAAAGACCATTTTTACGAGGAATGAAAGGTTTGAGAGAACATTGCTCATTTCTGGATAAATGAGGATTTCTTAATAACCCATAATACGTATTGGATTTGAGACGCAGTTTTTTTCTTGCGTTGAGAAACACAGGGTTATTGGGAACACATTCAGCAACAAAAAAACTGGTCGTCCAAAGCAGTTCTTTTCTGATTTCAGATCGAGCCTTTTCGATTTGCTCTTTTGATACGACTTCCCCGGTGTCTATTTTTCCCATCATAAACATCAAAAGTGCCAGAAGATCCCTAGAAAGAAATTTTGTGCTTCCTTTCACCGTCAGTCTGCCTCGGCCTATATCTTTTAGCAGTGAATACCGAACGCCTTTTATCATTCCTTTTACTTTTAGATCTTTCAAAAAGGCGGGATTATTGGAAGCAACCGTACTCCATGTTTCTCCTTCTTCAACATATTGATCAAAAGAGACATCTTCACCTCCGTCAAAAATGTCATAGTGGAGAAGGTCTTTTAAATCTCCGTTCTTGATCAAATCATCTTGTTCCTCAACCATTTCGTCAAGTTCCTCATCTGTAAGAGCAAGGGTATTAAGAAATTGATAATTGAGTTTTGTTTTTCCTGAATATGACGCATTCATATCGGTAATTCCGACATAAAACGCGTGATCATATTGATGGAAGCGATCAAAATAAAGCGGCATAGGATCTTCGTTCTTTTCCTTTTCGATAGAGGAAATCTCCTTGGTATTTAACCATTTATCGATCTTAAACATACTTTGGGTTAAAATAATCTGAGCTTTTTCAAGATTTCTTTTTTGTCCGTAAGCATCGAAAATCCAAAGATCTTTGCATGAATCAAGATGTAGTTTTTCACAGATAAATTGATGAAAATCCACATGATGAAGCATCCCTTTCGCGAAAGGCATACGAATTTGAAAGG
>CACZTE010000223.1 GCA_902784045.1 uncultured Eubacterium sp.
CGATTGAATGGCCATATAGCGGCCGATAACGGGCATCATGAAAAAAACCCAATGACTATAGGAGAGCACCGAGGCATAGGCGGCAAAAGACGTCAGAAAAATGACGATAAGCCCGATGGCTCCGAAGGCGCCGAGACGGCTGTCTTTCATGATCTTCATCATTTTTTCGTGATCCCTTGCCGAGAATATCGCGTCGACTGTATCAGCCACGCCGTCATAATGAAGCCCCCCGGTCATCGCGAGATAACAGAGAATCAAGATAACGGCCCCGAGCATGGTATTTCCCGTAAAGGACAAACCATAGGCCACTAACGATAAGACCGCGCCGATGAAAAGCCCGACGACGGGCATCAAAAGCATGGAACGAAAAAATTCGTCTTCCGTGACATCCTTGAGATTGATGGGAATTCGGGTAAAAAAGGAAACGGCAATCAATAATTTACGCAAGACTCTCTCCTTTTCGTTTGAAGTTCACTCATCATTTTATCAAATATCAGATAAAAACAAAAGGCTGCATCACAAGGATGTGCAGCCCTTTAGGAGATATAACTGATTATTCATCCGGTAAATCAAATTTTCTTGTAATCAAGTCAACAAGTTTGTTCATTGCAGCTTCTTCGTCGTCACCGGAAACTTCAATGAGGATTTCGTCCCCTTTTTGCACGGCTAAAATCATCACGCCCATGATACTTTTCGCGTTAACCCTGGTTGACCCTTTGGTGATATAGATGTCGCTGGAAAATTGATTGGCCGTCTGTACAAATAGTGATGCCGGCTTGGCGTGTAAGCCCGCTTGATTGACGATGGTAACTTTTTGACTGATCACAATTCTTAACTCCTATCAATTGATTTTCGGTTACATTATACATCAAATCTGCAATTTTCGCAAGGCTTACCGAAATTTTATTTATGTTTGATTGATTTTTCTTGATTTACATTATATCGGTCAAAAAATGACTGCCCGGCGGGTATTGAACACTTGTTTTTTACGCGCGGATGTTTATAATAAGACATATAAATACTTTAGTCAATTGGAGGTGTCCGGTTATGGCCGAACAAAAAATCACAAAAAATATGGGGATTTTGGAGGTCGTCACCCTTTTTCCCGAATCGGTTGAGGTCTTTCAGGATTTTGGTATGCACTGTCTCGGCTGCATGGCCGCGCATTTTGAAAATATTGAGCAGGGCTGTCTCGCTCACGGCATTGACGCGGACGAGATGGTCACCGCCATCAATGAGCGTATGAAAGCCTCTGACACCGAGTAATCGTCCGGTTGGATAACATGCTGTAAAAGTGATCCTCAAAGAGGATTGCTTTTATTTTTTTGCGAAAAAGAGTTGCCGCTCCATGGTTTTGACTGTGGAGGGCAACTCTTTTTTAATTTTATGATGCGAGACAAACCGTTTTATTCGGCGCTGCGTTTAACATAGCCGGCATAACGTTGTTCTGCTTCTTCCTGGGTACGTTTGTACAGGGCGTCGGCTGTTTCCGGGAAACCGCGGCGCAATGAGTTATAACGCACTTCGGACATGATGAAATCCTGGAATTTGGAGAAATCCGGTTCTTTGGAATCCAGTGAGAACGGATGTTCAGCTTCCGGATTGTAATGATACAGGTGCCAATAGCCGCAAGCCACAGCGTCTTTTTCGTGGGTTTGGGTGTGGCTCATGCCGCCTTTGATACCGTGGTTGATACAGGGCGCGTATCCGATAATCAGAGACGGTCCCGGATAGGCTTCGGCTTCTTTAAGAACTTTGATAAACTGGTTCTTGTCGGCGCCGATGGCGACTTGCGCGACATAGACATAACCATAGGTGACGGCCATCATGCCGAGGTCTTTTTTCTTGATCTTTTCGCCGGAAGCGGCAAATTGCGCGATGGCAGCCGTCGGCGTGGATTTGGACGCCTGACCGCCGGTGTTGGAATAGACTTCGGTATCGAGGACAAAGACATTGACGTCTTCTTTGGAAGCGAGGACGTGATCGAGTCCGCCGTAGCCGATATCATAAGCCCAGCCGTCACCGCCGATAATCCACTGGGATTTTTTGACAAAATGGTCTTTGTTGTCTTTGACAAATTTGGCTTTGTCGGCGAGTTCCGCAGGCGCGTCATAGCCTTCGAGAGCGGCGGCAAGCGCTTCGGAAGCCACTTTGGATTCGTCGGCTTTGTTCATGTTTTCGATCCAATCGAGAGCCGCTTTTTTGACGTCTTCGGGAGCGCTTTCGGCGATGTCCGCGAGGTAAGACGCGATGGTTGAACGAATGGCTTTAACCCCTTGCAGCATCCCGAAACCAAATTCGGCATTGTCTTCAAACAACGAGTTACAGAAAGTGGGACCCTGACCTTTTGCATTGGTACAATAGGGCGAGGCCGGAGCAGAAGCTCCCCAGATAGAGGAACAACCAGTGGCGTTGGCAATCATCATACGGTCACCATAGAGTTGCGTGATGGTTTTGATATAAGGTGTTTCACCGCAACCCGCGCAAGCGCCTGAGAACTCAAGCAGCGGTTGACAGAACTGGCTTCCCTTGACGGAATATTTGTCCATTCTGTCATCTTTGACGGGAACGCTCATCGCATA
>CACZTE010000224.1 GCA_902784045.1 uncultured Eubacterium sp.
GGATTTGTTCGATATGAGGCAAAACAATATATTTCCCACCTAAAGGTAACAACATTTTCAAATTTACACCAAATTTAGGACTTGACTCATAAAAAAAAAGGCATTTTCCGGTCGGTCGGGATATCACCGGCGCTGCGCGATAAGGGCTAACTGTGACCTTTTGGGCGTTTCGCGGTCGCGTTGATTGGGGGAAAACGCGATTTGTGATGGTTAGCCGTCGATGTCAATGGGGCTTTTTGCTCTGTTGCGATTGACGGCTTTTATGATAGATGAATACTGATAACAAGGAGGATGGTTTTGGAAAAGGAATTGAGAATCAACGCGGCTCGCCGGCTGTTTTGCCTGGCGCTGATGCTGGGGCTGATGGCGGTGATGAGTGTGACGACGTACGCGGCCGGTGCGTACGATGACTATTTAGTCAAATCCACTGATTGGCCAGAACACCTGAAGGATAAGGTCGTTCATTTCAACAACATCGAGTGGTACATCATCGCGGATAATTCCACGGCGGAAAATGCCGGAACGGTGACGATGCTGGCAAAGGATCCTATTCACACATCAATATTTGATGACACTAGCAATGTCTACAGTACTTCTACAGTCAAGAATTATTTGGATGGGCTTACAGCCGAAGACGGTTCTTTCGCTGATGTAGCGGACGCGATTCAAACGGTCAAGGTAAGGGGGTTAGAGAGTGACGATGAAGTCGACGCAAAATTGTGGCTTCTCAGTGTAGATGAGGCTAACAGTATACCAATGTATGTCCGATGGTGTTCTCGGGCAGAGAACGCTGAGGATAACATGTGGTGGCTCCGCACGCCTGACAGCGTTAATCAGAAATGTGCGTTTTATGTGCGTGGCAATACTGGCTATGTCCCGACGGAGGAAGGCGATGGCGCCGATGTGGATAAAAACTCGCTCGGCGTCCGCCCCGCTTTAACGCTCAAGCTGGATGCCGTGAGCTTTGATGATAAAACAAATACTTTTAGTGTTTCTCACGTCCATCAATTCACCTACACCGCCAGCGGCGCAACCATTACGGCGACATGCTCGGCGGAGGGCTGCACGTTGCCAGAGATTGATGGCAAACATACTGCGACGCTGACCATTGGAGCACCGCTGCATAAGACCTACGGTGATGGCCAAGAAGCGGCGGCGGTCATCACTGACGCGAATAACATCCAAGGCGACGCGAAGGTTAAAAAACAAAAAAAGACCGGTGTATCGTCTTACAGTGAAGCAACGGAAACCGCTCCGACAGACGCGGGAACATACAAGGCCAGTATCACGCTGGGCGAGGGTGTCGGCGCTGCCACGGCCAGTGTGGAATACACGATTGCCAAGGCGGCCAGCACGCCGGCTAAGGTTTACCCGCACAATCGCGCCTACGACGGAACGCCGCAGCCGATTGTGATCGTAACCGGCGAGCCTACCGGCGGCGAGATGCAATATAGCTTCGGTACCGCATCCTATGACTATGACTCCTATTCTCCATCCATTCCCCAAGTCACTGACGCCGGAACCTATTACGTCTGGTACCAAGTGGCCGGTGATGACAATCATACCGACTCATCGCCCGCGCGCGTGACTGTCACCATCAGTCAATCCCAACCCGGTCCTCAACCCCAACCCCAACCGGGCGGTAAAGACGATCCCGCCATCATCCCGCCGACGGGAAATACCCTCGTCTATAACGGCAACGCGCAAGACCTGGTGACCGCGGGCAAAGCTGCCGGCGGCATCCTGCAATACGCGCTGGGCACCGACGCGGAAACCGAGCCCACCGATGGCTGGAGCAATATCGTGCCCACCGGCACCGACGTCGGCAATTATTTCGTATGGTGGAGAGTGAAGGGGGACGCCAACCACATAGACGTGGCGGCGACAGTGATTCCGGTCATCATCGCCCCCGAACCCGAACAACCCACGATCTACTTGCGCGCCCATGTTCAAAATCGCGGATGGGACGCCAACCTGACGCCGCTGGCGCCGAACAGCACCGTTAGCGTCGGCACCACCGGGAAAAGTCTGCGCTTGGAAGCGTTGGATTTGGTGGTCCCGGACAATTACAAGGTCTTTGGTTTTGCCCATATTCAAAATTTCGGTGACACCAACGTGATCAAACTCGACAAACCCGATTACGCGATTCCGGAAGGCTACACTTTGTACCGTTTCGGTTCCACCGGGCGGAGCCTGCGCATGGAAGCCATTCAAATCAATTTGCTGGATGCGGATAATCAACCTGTGCAAGGCTTTTCATACGCCCCTCACCTGCAGAATGTCGGTTGGGAAGGCTTCGTGAGCAACGGCTCTTTCGCCGGTGCCCGCTATCAAAGCCGCCGAATGGAGGCTTTGCGTTTCTCCTATTCCGAAGCGGACACCGGAGAATAAGACAACCTGACACAATATAAAACGAAATGATTCGAAAGCGCGGCTTTGTTTGCGCTTTTGGTGTTTTAGACATAGCGACGGTTAATTGAATAATCAAGACGGGTGGCGCCTTTTGAATAATTTCCAAGAATAGAAAATTCAAAGAATAATAAAATCCAATAAAACCTTTACAAATCCCGCGGTGCGTGATATGATAATAATGTACAATCTCTTGTACTTTCTTATTTTTTCGTTTTTTTCTCCTTTTTACCGCTATCATCCTCCCCGATAGCGGTTTTATTATTTTAGGAGTGGTCATCTTTGAGAAAACAATTTATAATAGACGCATGCC